>NZ_BAAKGN010000048.1:0-1750 GCF_059704265.1 Secundilactobacillus sp. MJ173 | reverse complement strand
AATCATAGCTTTCAAAAAAGACTTATCGAAGAAATCAAAAGTTGATTTCTCGATAAGTCTTTTTTTCTGGTCAAAATCGGGATTTTATCCCCTGACTTTAACCATTTTTGCCATATTTAAGGCCATGATGACGATACCAGTTTCCTTAGTAACCTTCGCTAAACCACGAACCATAAATCTTTTGAACCCTAAATAAGCCTTCATTCTACCGAAGACTGGTTCTACATCTATTTTACGCCGGGCATACATTCCTGCTGTTTTTTCAGTAGTTAGTCTCTCTCGTTGCTGGGCTTTAAAGTACTCCCAACTGGGATTAACACTGATATATCGGGTTCGACCCGTTCTAGTTAGAGCCGCCCTGACAGATTGGTGATCTGCATCGAATTTTTCCGCCCGATAGATTTTGAAATCACGCGTGACACCATTCTTGTCAGTGCGTGTACTGTAACGCTGAAAGTCGAATCTAACACCCTGTTGGTCAATATAATAGTCATCATCAGCGAAGTAATGCCAATTCATAACTTTACGATCATCAGACTGCCATTTACGACTTTGTTCTTTTAACATCGTTCCGTACGGAATGATGGCTTGATGGTCCTCATAGTTATCTTCTATTGTGCGGTAATTAGCTTCTGATCCATAACCAGCATCGGCTACAATGTTCTCAGCTAACTTGTTGGTATTTGATAGGGTGTTTAGGAATGGAATCAAAGTTTTCGTATCGGTTGGACGCTGAAATAAACCAAAGCCTAGCACGAATTGATTATTGGTAGCGATTTGTAAATTATAAGCTGGCTTCAATTGACCATTCATCATCGGATCTTCTTTGACTCGCATAAAGGTGCTATCCTGGTCGGTTTTTGAATAGCTATTACGGTCACCAAAGGTTTCCATCTGACTCTGATGTTCAATCATTTTCACTTTACGCTGGACTAATTGCCGTTTGATTTTTTTAATATGCCGCCTTGATTGCTTAGCTGGATTGGGCGATAGTTTGGGCTGTTGTTCAATTTCCTTATTCAATTTATCGAGTCGATCTTCGAGCCGGGTGATCACCTCGTCCATCATTTCGAGTGTTAAATTAGTCCCCTCAGGAACGAAAGCTGCGCCGTAGGCTTGCTTAATTTCAGCCAAAATATTTTGAATTGCCTCCCGATTCATCTGGTCAAACCGCACGGTGTTCTTGCGCCAGACAAAACTATATTTATTGGCATCAGCTAAAATTTTGGTGCCGTCAATAAAGGTGACGTCATCAATTAAATTTTGACGACGTAAGTAGTCAACCAGCCGGTCTAACCCGTCATGGATCAAAGCTTCCAGTTCATCGGAAATTCGAAAACGGCAGATGGTGCGATAAGTGGGCATCTGTTCCTGAGTCAGCCAGCGAGCCGTTAAATTTTCAACCGCGAAGATTTCAATTCGGCGACTACTAAAGACACCACGAGTATATGCGAAAAGGACTAGTTTCATCATTGCACCTAAATCATACTCTCGAGGACGACCGAATAGGTAGTGTTCTTTGATTGATAGTGATTCAACCAGTTCATTAATATAAAAAGCTGGATTATCTTTTTGAACAGTATAGTCGGTAGTTAGCGGTAAAATTGTTTGATTCATGTTATAATTTGTCATGTTGGATTGTCCTTTCGGGGATGATTTTTAGGGTATCGGGGGCAACCGATACTCTTTTTTTCTGTCATTATATCAAAAAAGCAGGTAGTTAAAAATCCAAGGATTTTTAACTACCTGC
>NZ_BAAKGN010000047.1:0-1561 GCF_059704265.1 Secundilactobacillus sp. MJ173 | reverse complement strand
AATCGATGGCTGTTTTTTTGTGGTATTTTGAAACAGATAAGAATGAATATGAACTGAATACAAATTAATTTAATAAGAGGTTTATTCATAAACGTTGCTAAATCAACGTTTACAAACAGGTAGCTTGTGAACTCAAAAAATGAGACACTCAAGCATTCTCAGAATATGATAAAATAATAAGGAAGTGCAATAATTAATTAGATTGAGGGGCTCGAAAATGAAGCGTTATCGAGGTTATCGCTTAACCTTAGGCTGGCAGATTATGATTGGGTTAGTGCTAGGGATTATTCTGGGAGTTGTTTTTTATCAGAATAAAACGGCGATTACAGCAATGCAGAACATTGGTAACATGTTTATTAGTTTGATTCAAATGATTGTCCTGCCAATTGTCGTTTCTTGTTTGACAGTAGGTATCGCTAATATGGGGGATATCAAGAAACTTGGCCGTATTGGCGGTAAAACACTGATTTATTTCGAATTAATGACTACAGTTGCCATTATTCTAGGGTTAGTTGTTGCGAATGTTTTTCACCCTGGTGATTTCATTAATATTCATCAACTACATTCTCAAGATATTAGCCAGTATGTTTCCACAGCAAAAACAGCAAAAGAGCATAGCGGTATTTGGGCAACGTTAGTAGGAATTATCCCAACCAATTTCTTTAATGCACTTAGTACCGGTGACATGATGCCGGTGATCTTCTTTAGTGTTTTCTTTGGCTTAGGGACTGCAGCGATTGGTGAGCAGGGTAAGATCATTATTGACTTTCTTCAAGCTGTTTCTGAAGTCATGTTTAAAGTCACAAATTGGGTAATGCACGCCGCACCAATTGGTGTTTGTGCGCTAATCGGGGTTACGGTTGCTCAAATGGGACTGTCGGCGTTAGCGCCGCTAGGATACTTTATCTTCCTTGCTTATGCCACAATGGCGGTTTTCATACTTGTTGTTATGGGATTAGTTGGCCGGTTATTCGGCTTGAATATCTTTACCTTACTTAAAGTGATTCGAGATGAAGTCGTCTTAGCTTTCTCAACGGCAAGTTCAGAGGCTGCTTTACCACGAATCATTGATAAAATGGATAAATTTGGTGTCAGCCAAGGAATCGTGTCGTTTGTGATTCCTACTGGCTATACATTCAACCTTGATGGTTCGGCAATTTATCAATCATTGGCTGCTTTGTTCCTTGCTCAGGCTTACCATATTCACCTTAGCCTGGGTCAGCAGATTACCCTGTTAGTTGTCTTAATGATTACTTCAAAGGGGATGGCGGGCGTACCAGGTGCCTCATTCGTGGTCCTGCTGGCAACCATTTCTACAATTGGCGTACCAATGGCCGGCTTAACCTTTATTGCCGGAATTGACCGTCTGGTGGATATGGGACGGACCGCTGTTAATGTGGTTGGTAATTCGTTGGCCTCGGTTGTGATTGCTAAATCAGAAAACGAGTTTAATGAGAAGCAAGCAACGGAATATGCGGCGACGTTTGATAAACCGAAAACGTCTTCAGTTGAAAGATAGATTAAGTGTTAAAAGCTATTAAAAAGCGCCCTGATAAAAATC
>NZ_BAAKGN010000046.1:0-673 GCF_059704265.1 Secundilactobacillus sp. MJ173 | reverse complement strand
ACCGGGAATGATCAAATTGATCTTCTCGGTTATTTTTTGTGCATTTGAAATAGAATATCTAAATGCGTGATTAATTCTTCCGTTCCCAGTTAAAACCTAACCAGCCAATCAAACTTGTTACAGCAAGCATGAAGTAACCCAAAATTGTTGCTGGGGTTTCCGCTTTATCATTTGATTGCGGTAAAGCAGCTGCTTTACTTTCAGGTGCTTTAGGTTGTGCTTTAATTGAACTTTTAAGCGAAATTGTCCGAATCTTATTAACCTTGGTGAAATTGACGCCCGCTGCTTTTTCACTAGCTTGGGACTCAGCGGTCGTATTTTCCGAAGTTAAATACGTCATCATAGGCTGTTGATGCGCCTTAACAATTTCAGGAGTCTGGCCTTCATCAACACCTGTGGTAATTGTTTGATTTGATGCCGGTTCGACTGGTTGGGGATCTGCTGGTGTTTGGTCTCCATCAACACCAGTGGTAACTGCTTGGCCTTCTTCCGGCTGAGAGGGTGTTGTGGGTTGAGTTGTTGGGTCATTTGGTACTGTCGCGGACGCAGACGCGAGAGCGGGACCCACGGCTGCCTTGGTGTAGACTTGAATACCGTCTGCAACTTCACCTTCGACATACGTAAACGGCACATCTTTTGAAACTTCACTCTTAAAGTAGGCTGAAATACCATC
>NZ_BAAKGN010000045.1:0-59711 GCF_059704265.1 Secundilactobacillus sp. MJ173 | reverse complement strand
GCGTCAATCTTCATGTTGACATTAAAAGTTAGGTTTGATACTATGTCTATTGTGTTGCCGACTTAGCTCAGTTGGTAGAGCACCTGTCTTGTAAACAGGGGGTCGGAAGTTCGAATCTTCTAGTCGGCATTTCAATTTAATATGCGGAAGTAGTTCAGTGGTAGAACATCACCTTGCCATGGTGGGGGTCGCGGGTTCGAATCCCGTCTTCCGCTTATGCCATATACGCCGGGGTGGCGGAATTGGCAGACGCACAGGACTTAAAATCCTGCGGTCAGTGATGACCGTACCGGTTCGATCCCGGTCCTCGGCATTTTTCATTTTAATATTTTGCACCCATAGCGCAACTGGATAGAGTGTCTGACTACGAATCAGAAGGTTGTAGGTTCGACTCCTACTGGGTGCATTTAAACGGGAAGTAGCTCAGCTTGGTAGAGCACCTGGTTTGGGACCAGGGGGTCGCAGGTTCGAATCCTGTCTTCCCGATTTAAATAAAAGTTATTAGATAGTTTTTTATTTAAACGCCATCGCGGTGTAGCTCAGCTGGCTAGAGCGTCCGGTTCATACCCGGGAGGTCGAGGGTTCGATCCCCCCCGCCGCGATTTTGATCTTTGACTCGGACCTTTAGCTCAGTTGGTTAGAGCAGACGGCTCATAACCGTCCGGTCGTAGGTTCGAGTCCTACAAGGTCCATATGGTCCTTAGTTATGATCATTAGTCACATTGTTTTATCATGGAGGATTACCCAAGTCTGGCTGAAGGGAACGGTCTTGAAAACCGTCAGGTGGGTCAAACCACGCGAGAGTTCGAATCTCTCATCCTCCTTATTATCGCGGGGTGGAGCAGTCTGGTAGCTCGTCGGGCTCATAACCCGAAGGTCGTTGGTTCAAATCCAGCCCCCGCAATTTGTATGGTCCGTTGGTCTAGCTGGTTAGGACGCCTGCCTGTCACGCAGGAGATCACGAGTTCGAGTCTCGTACGGACCGTTTATATGGCTCGGTAGCTCAGTCGGTAGAGCAACGGATTGAAGCTCCGTGTGTCGGCGGTTCGATTCCGTCCCGCGCCATTGTTTAAAGAAGATCCATGCGGGTATAGTTTAGTGGTAAAACCACAGCCTTCCAAGCTGTTGTCGCGAGTTCGATTCTCGTTACCCGCTTTTTGGGCCTATAGCTCAGCTGGTTAGAGCGCACGCCTGATAAGCGTGAGGTCGATGGTTCGAGTCCATTTAGGCCCATTGGAGAAATACTCAAGTGGCTGAAGAGGCGCCCCTGCTAAGGGTGTAGGTCGCGTAAGCGGCGCGAGAGTTCGAATCTCTCTTTCTCCGTTATTCTTCTTTTATTTTCATAGTTATGACCCGTTGGTCAAGTGGTTAAGACACCGCCCTTTCACGGCGGTAACATGGGTTCGAATCCCGTACGGGTCATTAAAATAACTTTATATTATCGCGGGGTGGAGCAGTCTGGTAGCTCGTCGGGCTCATAACCCGAAGGTCGTTGGTTCAAATCCAGCCCCCGCAATTCGAATGGTCCGTTGGTCTAGCTGGTTAGGACGCCTGCCTGTCACGCAGGAGATCACGAGTTCGAGTCTCGTACGGACCGTCCATTACGTTAATCGCCTAAGGGGCGATTTTTTTGTATTAATAAAAATTTTCCATCATTAAAGCACTCACTGACCTCTTGATTGGCGCCGGTGAGTGCTTTCCTCTTATTTACGGCATAGTTGCCTGATATTCAGCATAAAGTCGTGTACGCAATGCCGGATCGTGTGCAAATAGATACAGACCTTTTACGCCACGCTTCATCAAAACATTAATGGCATTGAGATTTAGCTGTATTTTAGCGTTGAGAATTTCTTCTGGATCGTCCATGTCGCTTCGATGTTTGAATGACTCGACATCAGTAATCTTATCAGTGTCTATTTCGATTTTTTGCCGATCAGAAGATAATTTAACGACCGGGCCAAGAATCAGTCCGACGTAGTTGAGATCGAACCCCTGACAGGTATAAATTGAACCGACTTCATTAATTGTTTCTGGGATTTCTGCCCAAGGCGTTGAAGTATAATTATACTGATCCCATGGCAGTTTAAAGCGTCCTTCAGTAATAAAGTGCTGTCCACCGTCTAAAGTGGACGGGTAACCAGTTGTTGAAACAATTCTGGCTAACCCGAAGTGCTTATTTTGATTAACAATTGCTTGACGCATTTCCTCTGCGTCCGAAAAAATCTTGAAATCATAATGGTGGCGAAAACTCGACTGTAATGGTAATAGGGTTCTATCCTCAGTAAAGTGATTGATCCAATTGATCAAACTAGCGTCAGCCTGCATGCGAAATTGGTGGTTTAGGTGAACCCATCGCTGAGTGTAGGGGGCTAGCAGCTTCTGTAAACGCTCCTTCGTCCAGTATGTTTTTAGTCTTAATACTTGGTGGGCGTCAAAAACAATGATTAAGACGTGACATAATTTTAATAATGATAACAATTGATTCTGACCGTAAAAGTTGTTGTAGTGATCGGGTTGAGACAGCAAAAGATGCGATTCATCGATGATTCCCACATCAAAAGATTCATGACGTTTATTCATTTGATTGATTAACGTTGTCGGCCGTTGAAAATTCTTCTTAAGAAGCACTGGTAATTCACCAGCAATATTACGGTAAACTTTGAGTAACTCTGGATGGTTCACCATAAAGTAGTTATTGGTGTTTGCCATGGTACTTGTGCTATCGTGAGCGGCCTGCTGAAGTTGATAAAATAGCTGACTTAAAACCACACTTTTCCCGGTGCCGGCATCACCAGTAATTACAAACACAGCTGGTGTTGTATCGTGAAGATGCGCATAGATGAAATGTTTAGCTTCTTCGATTAACTGGTTTTGTTCTTGAGAAGGTGTTTTAAAAGGTGATAATTTTTCTGTTGCTTGATTTTGCAAATCAATTCTCTCTCCTTAATTAATTGCGAAGAAAATAATCCACACGGCCATGGTCGTATGGATCATCATTAACGGTTACTTGTTTTCAGGCTTAAAGAAGTGATAGCTGGCTTCATGATAATTATTATTACCAGTTAGGAAATAAATGAATGGCTTAAACGAAGCATCCTGTTTCCAAGCGGAAAAGTCAGCAGCGTCTTCCCAAGTTGAAAGCACAATATTATTTGAACGGTTCTTTTCTTCTTTCATGAAATAGATTGAACGCATTCCATCTGGCATTTGATCAGTTGTAACGAAATGGTTAGCTTTTGAATTAAAGATTTTTTGATCGTCAGGTGATAAGTTATCAATGTAAATAAAGTTTATAAATCCCTGCCAATCAGTTGTTCCACGGTGGAGTTTGATGTCATAATGAATGGGTGAGCTAAATACTGATTCTTCTCCAGAAACGTCAAGTAGCGCAAGCTTGTCACCAGAGGCAGAAGAATCCAGCAGCAATAATTGTCGGTCTGAGTAGCGACTTTGGAGCTTTGTTAAAACTTGCTTGGTGCCATAGGTGATACTAATACGAGTAATCATAATTCATTCCTCCTGACTGGATCACCATTATTATACAATTTGCTGAACTAAAATGGTAATTTAAGGCGCTCATAAGTCTTTATCTAAAAAGTATTTGAAGGGAAGTTTAGAGATGAAGGTAACGGTACTAGGATATTATGGCGGTTATCCCGCTAACGGTATTGGAACGAGTAGTTATTTAATTGAGTCAAATGGTTATCATTTACTGATGGATTGCGGTAGTGGTGCGCTATTAAGTTTAGAAAAAGTCTTAGATCCATTACAGTTAGACGCAGTAATCCTTTCACATTATCACCATGATCATGTGGCCGATGTGGGGGTACTGCAATATTATTGGCAATTACATGAAGAAAGACCCAATCAACAGGTACTGCCCATCTATGGGGCAACTGCTGACCCCTTAATGTTTGGTAGTTTAACTTGGCCCCATGCTTCCGAAGGGAAAGGGTACGCACCGGCAGATGTTTTACAGTTGGGTCCACTGACGATTTCGTTTTTGGCGATGAAGCATCCGGTACCCGCATTCGGTATGCGAATTGTCGAGGACGCCACTGGTGAAACCCTTGTTTTCACTGCCGATACCGCCTATATTCCCGAATTGGTACATTTCGCGGATCATGCTGATCTCTTGATGACAGATACCAACTTCTTTGATGATAAAACTGGGACTAAATGGCACATGACTGCCGGTGAATCCGGTCAGTTGGCAGCTGATGCTCATGTGGGTCAACTGATGCTGACCCACTTGCCGCAAGTGGGGGATTTGACTGTGTTACAACACGAGGCGCAAATTCCGGCTGGTCAAATTCCAGTTAAGCTTGCCGAGTTACGCAAAACCTTTCAGGTCAAATTGTGACGATTAACTGAGATGTTCGTGATGTTTTAGTGAATTCCATTCTCAGTGAACCGGGAGTTTGTTATAGTTGAGATAGCAAATGGTTCAATGGTGATTATTCCCCCAGTTCTTATAAGTTTGGAGGCAATTCCTATGACAGTCACGCTATTTACTTCACCAAGTTGTACATCATGCCGAAAAGCCAAAAAATGGCTTAAGACACACGAGGTCGACTTTGTAGAGCAAAATATTTTTGTTCAGGTGCCAAATGCCAAACAACTTAAGCTGATCTTACAGTTGACTGAAAATGGGACGGAAGATATTATTTCGAAACGGTCGAAAGATTATAAACGTTTGACGGTCGAGATCGATACCCTGCCAGTAAGCGAACTGATCAACTTAATTACGCAACATCCGGGTTTACTAAGACGTCCGATACTTTTCGATGAAAAGCGGCTACAAGTTGGTTTTAATGAAGACGAGATTCGGCGTTTCTTACCCCGACATATTCGGGTCAGAGAGCTTGAAAAAGCGATTGAAGCTGCAGATGCTGGCTAATATCATTATTACTGAAAGTGTTCGTTTGATTCTTTTCGGTAACGTCTAATTCACAATATTTTAAAAATTTTAAGCCAGATACTTTACAAACTGCGAAAATTCTTTAGTATGGAGATAGGTAAATCTTGGTGCGGGCAGAAAGAGGTGTTGGGTCATGGAAATGGAAAGAATTAATGAGAACACGATTCGCGTTTTGATCGGAAATGATGATTTAACCCAACGGGGTATTACCGTCCTTGATCTGCTTGGTAACCACAAGCAAATTGAAAGCTTCTTTTATAGTATTTTGGAAGAAGTTGACGTTGATCACCAATTCCAAGAAACAGATGCCGTTACTTTTCAAGTCTTGCCTAACCGTAATGGACTTGAGTTGTTTATCAGCAAAGGTGGGGCGGATGATGATTCAACCGATAATGAAGATGACGCAGAATCTCCTGACATTGAAATGGTTAACGAAGACGAAGTGCCTGACTTTTTGAAGCGACAATTGATGCAGACTGACAGCGACGATGGCCAGGGTGAATCAGGGGTTGCTGAGTCAGAGGATAAGACCTCGTCGAAGGTCAGCAGAGTGTCACCGCTTCATACAACAGTTTTACGCCTTCATAGCTTTGACGATATGATTGCGATTGCTGAGGCATTGAAGTTATCAGACGCTGCTTCTAACTTGTATCACTATAAGAACGATTATTATTTGGAATTGATTTTCCGTGTGAATGAAATGTCTCCTGAGAGTATTAAAGATGAATTAGCCGTTGCTTATGAGTATGCAGAAAAAACGAAGATTACCGCCGATGTTCTTGATGAACATGGGAAAAAGATTATGGCGCAAAGTGCGCTACAACTAACCCGCCGTTATTTTGCTGCAGAATAGTCAATGGTTGTAATACAAAAGCGTTAAGCCAATTTAGTTGGTTTAACGCTTTTTTGTGTCGACTGTCATGATCAGCAGCAGTTATTTTGAACAAAAATTAAGCGAGTTTATTTTCGTAGTTAGTTTTAAATCTCTAAAAGAGAGCAGGTGTCTAGATGCTAATTGCTCAAACTGAACAAAGCAGTCCAGTACAGGCGATAAATGCTCACCGAAAGAAAAGTTATTTTTGTCCAAGTTGTCGAGAACAAGTCACGCTAAAACGTGGTACCCGAACGATAGCGCATTTTGCCCATCGGCCCAATTCGTCGTGTCAGCCATTTAGTGAATCAGAAAGTCAGGCACATTTAACGGGTAAATGGCAGTTAGCTGACTATTTTGGCGAAGGTAACGTTGAATTAGAACCCTATATTAAAACACTGGCGCAACGTCCAGACTTATTGTTAAAACGAAATAACGGCAAAATGGCAGTTGAATACCAATGTTCACCAATTTCCGTGGGCAAGTTACAGCAACGTAACCAAGGTTACAGTAGTTACGGGTTGGAAGTTGTCTGGATATTAGGAGAGGCATACTTACAAAAAATCACGACTGTTCGACACGCTGAAAAATGGCTTCAATATTCTTACAAATTGGGGTGGTACATTATTTTTTGGCAGACGCGTCAGCAGTGTTTGATCATCTGGCATCATTTGACGATAGATGGCGCCGGATTCTTGCAAGGCTGGGCCAAAACCAGTACCGGTAATCAATCCGTCAAACGACCGCAACCGACAATTAAGGCGCTAAAAAAACAGCTTCAGCGTCAAATTCAGATGGGGTTACACTACAAAATGCCTAAATGGCTAAAAATGCAACAGTTTTGCTATGAACATCATAGTTTGCTACAGGCTATACCACAAGTTTGCTATCAATTTACTGATGGTGAACCCTTAATTTGCGGCTCACCCGTTATTTGGGCAGCGTTGATGACAGTTTTACTGATGGAAAGGCCAGTCAGTTCGTTAATTCGACAACTTGATTTGGAAAAATGGGCAGCCAAGATCAGTACTCATTTTGAAGGATCTCAGCTTGTCCAGTGCACGACCCAGGAGTTAGTCAATAGTTGGGGAAGACAGTTACGACGGTACGTTGATCTGTTAGAACGGCAGGGAGTTTTAAAAGCGCTGGATGAAAAATCATGGCAATTGGTTGCACTACCTGACTAGTCGTGTGGTAAGCTATGGTCAGTGACAAATTTCGATGAAAAGGAAGTGCTGCTGTTGGCAGATATCAAGCAATTACCAACCCGAGAACAGGTTGATCCCGCATTAACTTGGGACCTGACGCCTATTTTTCAAGATGGACAAGCCTTTGAACAAGCTTTTGATCAGGTTATGAAACAGATTAATACCCTACCTGAATTAGAGGGTAAGATGGCCCATAGCTCTGAAGATTTGGTGAAGGTGATTGAAACCATTATGACCACCATTCGACCAGCTGAGAAACTCTATGTTTATGCTTCTTTAAAACATGATCAGGATACTTCAAATGCTGAGAATCAAGCTTTGAGTGGTCGCACTCAGAATATGTTCACTAAGCTAGAAAGCAACATTGCTTGGTTTGAACCAGAACTGCTGGCGATTGAACCGGCTACGCTGAATCAGTGGCTCAAAAGTGAACCGGCGCTTAAACCTTATGAGCACTATCTGCATACGATTACGGATGAACGCGCACACGTTTTAACCCCCGCTGCTGAAAAACTATTAGCTCAAGCAGGGGATGCGTTGAGTGCATCTAGTAATACCTTTGGCGTGTTAAACGATGCTGATTTGGAATTCCCAGTGGTTGAGGATGAAGATGGTGGTACCGTCCAATTAACGCAAGGGGTGTACGATCAGTTAATTCAATCAACTAAGCCTGAAGTGCGGAAAATGGCATTTAAGCAGCTTTACGCGGTCTACCATCAGTTCCGCCATACCTTGGCTGCAACCCTTTCTGGGAACGTTAAAACCCATAATTTTGAAGCTTCTGTGCATCATTACGATAATGCTCGTCAAGCTGCCATGAATGCTAACCATATTCCGGTCAGTGTGTTTGATTCGCTGGTAACCAGCGTGAACGATCATCTATCACTGCTACATCGGTATGTTGCTTTACGTAAGCAGATTTTGAAATTACCGGAACTGCATATGTATGATCTGTATACGCCGATTACTGGGGAACCTCAATTATCGTATACCTTCGAGGAAGCAAAGACTGAAGCATTAAAGGCGCTGGCTGTAATGGGACCAGATTATTTAAGTCACGTTCAAGAGGCCTTTGACTCGCGGTGGATCGATGTGGTGGAGAATAAGGGTAAGCGCTCCGGTGCATATTCTTCTGGTATGTATGATACGGCACCGTATATTTTATTGAACTGGCAGGATAATCTCGAAAGTTTGTTTACGCTGGTACATGAAATGGGTCATAGTATGCACAGTTATTACACCAACCATAATCAACCGTATCAGTATGGAGACTATTCAATTTTTGTGGCTGAAATTGCTTCCACTACCAACGAAACGTTGCTAACGGATTACTTGCTGAAAAAGTATCCTGAAAAGCAAGTGCAAGCCTTTGTACTTAACCACTATCTTGACGGCTTTAAAGGGACTGTCTTTCGTCAGACGCAGTTTGCTGAATTTGAGCATTTTATTCATGAACAAGATGCTACAGGCCAACCGCTGACGGCTGAGTTTTTAAGTCAATATTATTTGGAATTGAACAAGAAGTACTATGGCGAGGCCGTTATTTCAGATCCAGAAATTGCGGATGAATGGTCACGGATCCCTCATTTCTACTACAACTACTACGTGTACCAATACGCAACTGGTTTTGCGGCAGCGAATACTCTTGCTCAGCGAATTACCAGTGGCGACACTGCAAAACGGGATGCTTACTTGAATTATTTGAAATCAGGAAGTTCGGATTATCCTATCAATGTCATGCAAAAGGCGGGTGTTGATATGACGCAAACAGCTTATCTGGATCAAGCGTTTGCTGAATTTGAAAAACGATTAAATCAGTTTGAGGCATTAGCAAAAACAATGTAATTCTCAAAGCAAAAAACGACCTGCAAATTTGCAGATCGTTTTTTGTTGCAGCAACTCACATGGATTAAAGAATATGTAAGTTAGGTGTAGATTTTTGATGTTCTAATGCTTTCTTAGCGAGTAAACCATTGTTCTCACAGATTTCGTACAAACCCTGATAAGTGACATCTTCCAACATGAGGCCATAGTCAGAAACATCGGCATTATACAAAATGGCAGTGGACGGATCGGCAACGTTCATCTCAGAAGCTAAACGTTGATCCGCTTGGAAAGCACGTCTGGCTAACTCAGACTGACGATCTTCCGAAAACATTTCAAGATCCAGGTGTACGTGCTTAGCAACTTCCAAAACTAATTTATCGGAATAGGGTTGACCCTGATCGACGATTTGGTTCTGTAGGTTTAGCAAAAATAACCGGCCCTTTTTCTTTCCTTGAAAAAGAGCAGCCTTGTAGTCTAGAATGGTGCGGTAGTGCAGGTTGAATTGTTCATTGCGTAAATTTAAGTCATGACAGTCTTGATTGGTCGCTTTCAAATGCTGATCAATCATTTGCGGGTTGAGAAGCGGAATAAATTGATAAGAAATGTTACCAAAAATTTGATCAGCGAGACGTAGAATACATTTTTCCGACTTCATACAGCGACTGCCTAATGGGTTGATAAATAGATATACTTCTAGCAAAGTAATTTCCTCCATTAATTAGCCGTTAACTAGTAAACGACCTTCAGTTCAAAAATAATCATAAAGCATTTTGAGCGAAATGCAAGGATTTAGGCTGTGTAAATCCTGTTAGAAAGGGTAAAAACGGTTTCAAAGGTTGCTAGAATCAGTGTTATTGTTTTCCGCTGTTATACAAATACATTTGAAGTTCTGCACGGATGTCAATCGAGTTGACAGATTCTTCTAGTATCCGGTGACCCAACATAATTGAAAATATGCTAAAATAAAGTCTGTTTGTAAAACAACCACAGTCAATTTAAACTATATCGAGGTGAACAGCTTGATTGAAAATTGGAATCATTTTTTACTGCCCTATAACCAGGCAGTAGATGAACTAAAAGTAAAATTACGGGGAATGCGCAAGCAATTTCAAAACAAAAATCAGCGTTCACCCATTGAATTTGTGACTGGCCGAGTGAAACCGGTAGATAGTATCAAGGAAAAAATGAATCGCCGGCACGTGTCAGAGGAACGACTTGAACAAGATATGCAAGATATTGCAGGGTTACGAATTATGTGTCAGTTTGTCGAAGATATTTATCAAGTGGTCGATATTCTCCGAAAACGTTCGGACATGACCATCCTTGAAGAGCGTGATTATATTCATAACGAAAAGCCCAGTGGGTACCGCTCTTATCATATCGTGATCGAGTATCCGGTTCAGATGGTGACAGGTGAGAAAAAAATCTTAGCCGAGGTCCAGGTTCGAACACTTGCCATGAATTTTTGGGCGACTATCGAGCATTCTTTAAACTATAAGTATCAAGGTGAATTTCCAGAAGAACTGAGTGCCAGATTACAGCGTGCTGGAGAGGCTGCGTTTAAACTGGATACCGAAATGTCGGAGATCAGAGAAGAGATTCAAGAAGCGCAACACTTATTTTCGTATGGTAAAGGATCAGATCCGCAACCACCTAATAAAAGGGATGATCAGTGATGAAAATTGGTATTTTTAGTAATACGGGTTCGGCCTCAACGCGTGTTTCAAACGCGCTGGAGTCCAAGATTAAAGCTGAACATTTGACCTTAGACAATGACCATCCAGATATTCTGATCACTGTTGGCGGTGATGGCACGTTGTTATCTGCCTTTCACCACTATGAAGATCAACTTGCCAGCATCCGGTTTGTGGGTATTCACACTGGTCATTTGGGCTTTTATACTGACTGGCGTGATTATGAAGTCGATGAATTGGTTGATAGTCTGGTTCACGATAACGGCCAAAGCGTCAGTTATCCACTCTTAGATATTTTGATTGAGTACAATAATGGGGATAAGGAAAAGATGCTGGCGTTGAATGAATCAACGCTCAAAAGAGTTACTGGCACAATGCTGGCAAACGTCTATATTAAAGATCAGTTATTTGAACTTTTTCGGGGAGACGGGCTGTGTGTTTCAACGCCAACTGGCTCTACAGCCTATAATAAATCCGCTGGTGGTGCAGTGATCAGTTCGGAGTTAAACGTCGTCCAAGTTTCTGAGATCGCATCGATCAATAACCGTGTTTTTCGAACGTTGGGTTCGCCCATTATTATTTCACCCAACGAGTGGGTGCGGGTAGAACCGGTCGAATTAGATGATAGCTTGATGACTTGCGATCAGAAAATGGTTGAAAACCGTCAGATTAAGTCGGTCACCTACCGAATTTCTAAGCAACGGATTGCCTTTGCTCAGTACCGCCATACGCAATTTTGGAAACGGGTGTCAGAATCCTTCATTGGGGTGAAACCGGTTGATTAAATTTGATTGGCAATATACTGGCGACTCGCCAATCTATGTACGTACGTTTATGCGTCAGCAGGGCATCAGCAGAACGCTTCTGAAACAAATTAAGTTTTCAGGTGGCAGTATCTGTGTAGATGGACTACCAGTCCGAGTAACCTACAAAATGCAAACTGATCAACGGCTAGAAGTGACCTTGCCACCGGAAATTCCCAGTGATCATTTAAGGGTATCCAATACACCGCTGGAGATTCTTTATGAGGACGCTCATTTTCTGGTGGTTAATAAACCAGCGGAAGTCGCATCGGTGCCATCACACATTTATGCGGATGATTCCATGGTCAACCGAGTAAAAGGCTATTTGATGCGTACCCACGCTGCTAGTCAGGTGACTCACATCGTTACTCGGCTAGATCGCGAAACTAGTGGTATCGTGATTTTTGCCAAGCATCATTTTGCCCACACCGTTTTAGACACACAACTTAAGCAGCATAGCTTGAAAAAAACGTACTTTTGCGTTGTTTCGGGGGTTGTGACACAGCAGCACGGTATGATTGATGCCCCTATTGGCAGAGAACCCGGGTCATTCATTAAACGGATGGTTCGCCAAGACGGCAGGTCGGCTCAAACCGAATATTGGCTGGCTAAACGGATGGCGCAATCAACGCTGCTACGAGTCCGTTTACATACTGGCCGTACGCATCAAATCAGGGTGCATATGGCTAGTATTGGGCATCCTTTAGTGGGTGATTTTCTGTATGGTCAGCAAACGAATCCGTGGATTCATCGTCAGGCGTTGCACTGCGCTTCAGTGAGCTTTTATAACCCGTTTTCGCAGCAGCAGATTACGTGTTATGCGCCGATGCCTGATGATTTTGCAACGCTAATTGAACGCGAAAGTACCATCTAACACCAAAAACGCCATCCCGAGGAAAGCAAGGATGACGTTTTTGGTAAAACTTTGGTGACTACCCAAATGAATTTAAATTTCCTGGAGAAAATAAGTCAAGTTGAGCTGTTCGTTCAGTTGATTGCTCTTAGTCTCGCTATGACTTAAAACGATCAACTGCAAGTTTGCGGCTTGAGCCACATTATTCAGTTTCGATAACTGGGCGGTGTCAGTTTTACCCGTTAACCCGGTCAAAACCTTATCTACACCGTTATCAGACAGCCACTTTAATGCACCGGCTTGTTCGCTAGCTGTAAGTTCATCAACTGCTGTACTGAAGGTGATCGACATGCCGCCAGCTGCAGCAATCAAGTTATTCATGGCTTCAGTGTCCAACTGGTGGTCAGTAGTGAGGGCGCCGATAATAACGCCATCGGCACCTAGTTGCTGAGCTTCTAAAATATCAGCTTCCATAATTTTAAGTTCTGGGTCAGTGAAGTTTGAGCTGCCCAACCGTGGCTGAATCAAGACGGTTAAAGACAAATCATGTTCGTGGGCGTAGAGGACGGCCTCAGCAATTGTACCTTTGCTGGGTGTTGTGCCGTTATTGCCGATCGTCACCCGGGTAGTTTGATCACCAAGGGCCTGTGTCAGTTGGTCGTAGTTATTAGCAAGCGGTTCAGAAAATTTCAAGGTTGGTCTCCTTTAAAGTTAGTTTATAATCCATCAGTCATTATAACAATTTTTGGCGATTAGTGTGGATTGATGACAGTTCATTTATAATATAGTCATTAAGGCGATGATTGAAAAGTCACTTCACCACAGAATTAATAATTCAAACAGATGCGGTAACATTCATTTATAGACGGTCTCGTAATCAGCTTGCATTATTCACAAATTCGCGTTATATTAACTGTTGAGAAATCGTTCGGGAGTGGATGTCGAGAAATCGTCAGCTTCTGTCGAATTTGCACTTCATTAACGCAGTTCCTCGCCGTGCTGACACCGAGGGGTTGCGTTTTTTTATGCGGTGACTTTTATAACTTTTACTAACGAGGAGCATGATTATGTCCAATCATATTGTCTTATTTGAACCCTTAATGCCAGCTAATACTGGTAATATTGCCAGAACCTGTGCTGGTACCGATACTATTTTAGATTTAATTGAACCCTTAGGCTTTTCAGTCGACGACGCGCATTTAAAACGTGCCGGTTTGGACTATTGGGATAAAGTGGATATTCGTTACCATAAAAATCTTCAGGAATTTATGAACACGTTACCAGATATTAAGCGGTTGTTTTTGGTTTCTAAGTTCGCTAAATTTGCTTATACGCAGCATGAATATACAGACGTTGACAATGGTGATTACTACTTCATGTTTGGCAAGGAAACCACTGGACTACCCGAACCGTTCATGCGTAAACATAGTGAGCAGGCCATTCGAATTCCGCAAGATGATACCCATATTCGGGCTTTGAATCTCTCGAATTCTGCGGCGATTGTGATTTACGAAGTGCTGCGCCAGCAAAGTTTTCCTAAATTGGAGCTCAGTCACCGTTACGAAAATGATAAACTAAAATAGGTAAATCAAATGAAATAAGGGGGGACATTTTTGGCACAAAAGCGAAAGACCACGCGACGTCGAAATACAAAGTCGACTAACCGGCGTAAAAAGGGACGTCAAAGCAGCGTTACATACACTGCCAATGCGGTAGGCCTCATCATGTTAACTTTGTGCCTTTTGGCGTTCTTTAAAGCTGGTTTCATTGGTAACTTAGCAGCCAATTTAATTCGTTTTGTGGTTGGTGATACTTATCCGTTTGTCAGTTTAGTTGGCTTAGCGGTTGGTTTGGCCTTATTGATCACTGGTCAGTTACCCAAAATTGCCAGCAAGTGGCTTTGGAGCATTGGAACGATGTATCTGGGAATATTGCTGTGGCTACACGTTGATTTATTTTTATCTGAAAATCAGCATACTGGTTTTTTGAGCTATACTTGGCAGCTGCTCAGCAGTGATTTAGTAAACAACAGTGTTAGTACTGCCGTGGGTGGTGGGACGCTTGGAGCGGTTTTGCTCGCAGTCACTCATTTTTTGGTAGCCTTCGGCGGTGCTAAAGTGATTGCTGTGCTGTTAGTCTTAATTGGGTTAATGATTGCCTTTAACGTTTCTGGTGCTCAGATTCTCAGGTGGGTACAAGTTGGGGGTCGATGGTTCGGCCGAACTGTTAAGAAAGTCGGTCAAACCTTGGTCCGAGGTATCGCAGGAATAAAACAGGCACGGTCAAAATCAACCAAACACCCAGCTAAAGCCAAACCTGCAAAAGTGGTATCGGCCACCGAAAAAGACTTGCCGACACCCGTTGCTGAGCGTCATTCAACTCCAGAACAGCGGGTAGAAACGAAATCACCAGATATTCCGATTAGTGTGGCAACCCGTAAAAACGAACCAGAACCGATCTCACCGCAGACGCTGGAAAAAGATAGTGAAGAATCCGAACCCACGATGATTTCAACGGTGGGGGATGATCCAAATTATCAGCTGCCTGGGACTGACCTATTAACGCCAATTCCGCAAAAGGATCAGCAGGATGATTACAAAACGATTGAAAAAAATACCAAAATTTTAAAGAAAACGTTGGACAGCTTTGGTGTTGACGCTGAAATTAAGCATGTTAATCTTGGCCCTTCCGTGACCGAGTATGAGCTTCATCCTGCAATTGGGGTGAAAGTGTCGCGAATTGTTAATTTAGCTGATGATTTAGCGCTAGCTTTGGCAGCCAAAGAAATTCGGATTGAAGCGCCAATTCCCGGCAAATCATTAATCGGTATTGAAGTCCCTAATAAGGAGATTTCAACCGTCTCATTCCGTGATGTGAGTGAAGCTGTTTCACATGGAGCAGCCCATCTATTGCAGGTACCGTTGGGTCGAGACGTGACGGGTAAGGTGATTACCATGGATCTGACCAAAATGCCGCATTTACTGATTGCCGGATCGACTGGTAGTGGGAAGTCTGTGGCAATTAATGGCATTATTACCAGTATCTTGATGAATGCCAAACCAAGTCAGGTCAAGTTAATGCTGATTGATCCCAAAAAAGTTGAACTCAGTGTGTATAATGGGATTCCACACTTACTGACACCAGTGGTTTCAGATCCTAAGAAGGCGGCTAAGGCATTACATAAGGTCGTCCACGAAATGGAACAACGTTATGATTTGTTTGCTAAAGTCGGGCAACGAAAGATTTCTGGTTATAATCAGTTTGTTCAAACGCAAAATGAAACCACTGATAAGCCGTTGCCCACCTTGCCATATATCGTTGTGATCGTTGATGAATTAGCTGATTTAATGATGACGGTTTCCAATGAAGTTGAAGATGCCATTATTCGCTTGGCTCAAATGGGACGTGCTGCTGGAATCCATATGATTTTAGCGACTCAACGGCCTTCGGTGGACGTCATCACCGGGTTAATTAAAGCAAACGTGCCATCCCGAATGGCATTTGCAGTTTCCAGTGGGGTTGATTCACGAACGATACTGGATTCTAATGGTGCTGAAAAGCTATTGGGACGAGGTGATATGCTTTATATGCCAGTTGACCAAAATTCACCGATTCGGATTCAAGGGGCGTATATCCCGGACAAGGATGTTCAACACGTTACTGATTTCATTCGCGATCAGCAGACTGCTGAATATGATGAGAACATGATGGTTAGTGATGAAGAGATTTCTGAAGAAGCCTCTCAATCAGATGATGATTTGTTTAACGATGCTTTGGCGTTTGTCGTTGATCAGCAGAAAGCTAGTACGTCGCTGTTACAACGCCACTTTAGAATTGGCTACAATCGGGCAGCTAGGTTGATTGATGATTTGGAACAGGGCGGCTTTATCGGCCCTCAAGACGGTAGTAAGCCACGTCAAGTCTACAAACAGAAGAACTCAGATGCGTAAATGAATCAATTAAAAAAGCTCCTGAAGTGATAAAAGGTCACACTTCAGAAGCTTTTTGTTTGTAATATGGGACGAACCCCCACCAAAGATTTAGCCAAACATGCCGATGGCTTGCAAGGCGCTTGCAACTAATGAACCCAAAGTTGCAATAATCATGATCCAAACAAGCACCATGGTAATTTTTTGGAAGGTTGATTTTTGTTTTTTTTGCATATCTGCACCACTTTTCATCTGTATTACTTCAAATAGTTTAACGTGGACGATTAAGAAATGCAATCTAGTTGCTAAACTTTCTTGATTTTAAACGACCGAATGCGGTAAAATTTCGGTTGTGTGTTAACTACGGAAACTGATAACTTTACGAAAGGACGGACTCCGGTGACTCAAATTATCATTCAAATTATTATACTGATAGCGGTCCTGTTCGTTCTGAGGATGTTTAGGGGCTTGATTCCCAAAGAACGGCGGCCTAAACTGCATCCAATCGATTGTTTACCCTTGCTCAGTCTTTGGTTTATCTGGCAATTATCCCACACGTGGCCCGATCCCTGGTTTGCCACCGCAATCTTTATTTGGATGATTATTTCAATCTTGTTGACCCTCTGGTGGGGATTATCCAAAGGTGAACTACTGTGGAATAAATTTCTTCTTTTTTATTGGCGACTGACCGATATTTTACTTTTTTTAACTTACCTTTTGACAGTAATTAGAGCTTTAATTAGTTAGTTGTTTAGCTGGCTAATCGCCTGCTATCCAAACCTTTCCCCGTTCAAACATTGTTTGGACGGTTTTTTTTTAAATTTATATAATTAATGCTTGGGGAGTTGTGGTAGAAAGTGGGGACCTGTGGTAAACTTTAGTTAAATTAGCGAGTAATTAGGAGGCGAGTCGAATGTTCATGGGAGAATTTGAGCATTCGATCGATACTAAGGGGCGGCTAATTATTCCGGCCAAATTTCGTAGTCAATTGGGGGAAGAATTTGTGATCACTCGGGGTATGGATGGCTGTTTGTTTGGCTATCCAATGGCTCAATGGGAGGTCATGCAAAAGCGGTTAAGTGCGTTACCGTTAAACAAGCGGGATGCGCGTGCTTTTGTTCGTTTTTTCTACTCCGCTGCGACGACGTGTTCGTTTGATAAACAGGGGCGGGTGAATCTGCCCCAAACATTGATCAAACATGCGGAATTGGCTAAACAGTGCGTTATTGTCGGTGTTTCAGACCGCTTTGAAATTTGGAGTCAAGAGCGCTGGCAGGCTTTTGCGGATAAAGCAGAAGAAAATTTTGATGACATTGCAGAAAACCTAATTGATTTTGATCTTTAGGATGAGGGAGAAGACTATGGCAGAGTTTCATCATCGAACCGTATTATTAAATGAAGCTGTCCGTGAACTGAATGTTCAGCCAGATGGCACATACGTAGATTGTACCCTTGGTGGTGGCGGTCATACTCATAAGATCCTCACGGAATTGACTACCGGTCATTTGTATTCATTTGATCAGGATCAAACAGCGATTGATTTTAACCAAGAACAGTTAGCACAGGACATTCAAGCGAATCGGTTGACTTTGATTCATGCTAACTTCAGGGATCTAAAAAAGGCCCTAGCGGAACAGCAGGTGGATCGCGTGGATGGCATTCTGTATGATTTGGGGGTTTCTTCACCTCAATTTGACGATGCTGATCGGGGTTTCAGTTATCGCTATGATGCACCACTGGATATGCGGATGGATCAAAGCGCTTCACTCACCGCACAAACAGTGGTTAACGAGTGGCCTTATCAAGACCTAGTTCGGATTTTTTACCGCTATGGCGAAGAAAAGTTTGCGAAGTCAATTGCCAGACGAATCGAAACAGTACGGGCTGAAAAGCCGATTGAGACGACTGGCGAGTTGGTAGAACTGATCAAAGAGGCCATTCCAGCGAAAGCTCGGCGGCATGGTGGTCATCCGGCTAAAAAAGTTTTTCAAGCGATTCGAATTGCTGTAAACGATGAGCTTTCAGCTCTTGAAGCATCACTGGAACAAGCGCTCACACTATTAAATCCTGGGGGTAGGATTTGTGTGATCACGTTTCAATCTTTGGAGGATCGTTTGGTTAAAACAATGTTTAAGGAAAAAAGCAGCTTGCCTGATTTACCAGCGGGTTTGCCTGTCGTTCCAGATAACTTGCAACCAGATTTTAAACTTATTACCCGCAAGCCAATTTTACCTGCTGAAGATGAGTTAGCAGAAAATCATCGTGCGCACAGTGCAAAACTGCGAGTAATTGAGCAAAAATGACGCTTTTATGATTTAATATTCTAAGGGATAGGATGATGATGAAGTATGGCTCAAAATAATTTGGCAACTCAATTTCAACCACAGGTGCTTCCAAAGCAACCGACACTTCCATTACATAGTCATTCAACACAGGTTGTCAGTAAGCCTGGAAGGCTCCCGTTTTCTAAGTTTGAAAAGTGCCTTTTAACTGTTGGGGGAATCGTTTTAATTGGCATGATGCTGATGTTGGTTAGTGCTACGATTGGTGTTTCATCCGCACAGCAACATTTACAAGACGTTAATACCCAGATAACCCATCTTGAAAATAAGAATACCAGTGACCGACAAACCATTAATGAGTTAATGAATCGTTCTCGATTGGAGAAAGTCGCTAAACAGAACGGCATGACACTTTCAAATAGTAAAGTAAGGAATGTGAATAAATGAAACAATCACCTAAACGAACGGTGACTAGCAAACAAGTGCGACGCAATCAGCGGGTTTTTGGACGAAGCCTGCTGGTGCTTTTCTCCTTAGCACTTTTGCTATTCATTGGTCGTTTTTCTTATATTGCAATTGGTAAGAACGTTCAAAACGTGAATTTAAGCAGTCAGGCCAAAAAACTATACACTGCAAATCAAACCTTAAAAGCGCAACGGGGTACTATTTATGATGATTCAAATCAACCCATAGCTGAAGATACTAGCACATATTCACTCTATGCGGTTTTGGATAAAAATCAGCGTTCTATTGCTGGTAAACCGATGTACGTTACTAATAAAATTAAAACGGCACAGGTGTTATCAAAGTATTTGCCAATCAGCGAAAAAAAGGCACTGGCTTATCTCACACCTGAGAGTAAGAATGCTTTTCAGGTTGAATTTGGCGCCGCAGGTCAGAATATATCGTTGACAACAAAGCAAAAAATTGACCGGGCACATTTAACTGGCCTGACCTTTGTCCAACGTCAAGCGCGACTATATCCTAACGGTATTTTTGCGTCTCACCTAATCGGTAACGTTACCTCGACGGCCAAGGGCCAATTAGTTGGCACCATGGGAATCGAAGGCGCGGATAATGATTTGTTAAAAGGGACAGATGGCTTCAAGAAAGTCAGCCAGGATAATAACGGTTATCAGATTCCTAATTCTAATCAAAAAGCTAAAAAGCCACGTAATGGGGATAATGTCTACACGACTCTTGACAGTAGATTGCAAACGTTACTAGAGACCCAAATGTCGGCTTTAGAAGATAAAACCCATGCTAAGACAATGAATGCGGTACTGATGAATGCTAAAACTGGGGCAATCGTAGCGGCCACTCAGCGGCCAACGTTTGATCCGCAAACTGGAAAAGGCTTGAATTCAGTTTGGCGTAATACGTTAATTCAGGATGCTTATGAACCTGGTTCAACCATGAAAGTCTTTACTATGGCGGCTTCCATCGACAGTGGTAACTATAATGGGAACGCCACTTATCAATCAGGACGGTATGAAATTGGTGGTCGTACAGTGCCTGACTGGAATCCTGGTGGGTGGGGAACAATTACCTATAACAAGGGTTTTGCACTTTCAAGTAACGTGGCCATGGCACATTTAGAGCAGCAAATGGGTGCCAAGACCTGGGAGAAATACATTAAACGATTTAAGTTCTTGCAATCAACCCACTTTGGTTTACCCGGTGAGCAAAGCGGTAATATCGCGTTTAACCGGACGATTGAACAAGCTGACACGGCGTTTGGACAAGGTATTCAAGTCACAGCAATTCAAATGATGCAGGGGTTATCTGCAATCGCGAATAATGGTAAAATGTTAAAGCCTTACCTTGTACGTAAGATTGTTGATCCAAATACTGGCAAAGTTGTGAAATCATACGGTAAGAAAGAAATTGGCCAGCCAGTCTCAGCAGCTACAGCCAAAGCGGTTCGTGACCATATGCAAGACGTTGTGTATAAGAAGTACGGGATTGGGTCTGACTATAAAATCAATGGTATTCGGGTTGCTGCTAAAACGGGTACGGCTCAAGTAAGTGACGGCAAATCGGGTTATTTGAGTGGCGACAACAGTTACCTCTATTCGGTTGCTGGTATGGCACCAGCAAAGAATCCAAAGTACGTGATGTACATTACCATGAAACAGCCAACCTTACCTGGCACTGAAACTGCGACTCAATTGATGGCAGACGTGTTTAAACCAGTCATGAAGCGCGCATTGCAAGAGGATACGACAACCAGCGATCAGAAGGCAGCGGATAAAATGCTGTCATACGTTAATCGGACTGCTTCTGGCGCTAAAAGTGACCTCGTCTCAAAGGGTTATAAAGTTACAACGATTGGGACTGGTACACGAGTTCTAAAACAATCGCCAGTTGCCGGACAGTCGCTTTTGACCAATCAACGTGTGATTTTAATTACCAGTGGTACGCAAAGCATGCCAGATTTAACCGGTTGGTCAGCGAGCGATGTTTTACGGCTTGGTCAAATGCTTGGGCTGAACGTCAAAACAAAGGGTAATGGATTCGTTTCAAAACAAAGTATTGCAGTTGGTAAACAGATTGGTCAATCTGACAAACTAACAGTTAGTTTAAAGTAACTCACTTCGTGGGGACATAAGAGGAGAAAGTCATGAGTTCGGTTTTATCATTTCTAATTAGTTTTGTGATTACTGCGGCGTTTATGCCAGCATTGATTCGTTATTTTCGTGCTAAACACGAAGGTCAAATGATTCGTGAAGAAGGGCCTTCGTGGCACGAAAAAAAATCAGGCACGCCAACTATGGGTGGTTTGATGTTTATTTTGGCCATCATCGTCGCCACCTTGATCAGTGGCGTGGTGTTTGGACAATTAGGTCCAGTGGCGCTGATCCTGCTGTTTATTTTGATTTTGTACGGCTTACTAGGGATGTGGGATGACTCCATCAAACTTTTCCGTCGGCAAAATGAAGGACTCAAGGCTTGGCAAAAGTTATTGGGCCAGATTATTGGTGGTGCGGTTTTCTTTGCCGTTTATCTCCACGAAGGCCTACCATTGTTACTGAAACTTCCTGGTATTGGTGCCGTTAATTTAGGCTTATTTGGCTACTTTTTGTTCATTTTGTTCTGGTTAGTTGGCTTTTCTAATGCCGTTAATTTAACGGATGGTTTGGACGGTCTGGTTGCAGGTGTAGCTTCTATTTCTTTTATTGCCTATGGTGTGATTGCCCTGCATCAGCATCAGTTAGATGTTGCAATGTTTTGTTTGGCAGTTGTCGGTGGTCTGCTAGCCTTCTTGATCTACAACCATAAGCCCGCTAAAATTTTTATGGGTGACATGGGATCATTAGCTCTAGGCGGTGCTTTGGCTGCTGTTTCAATCTTAGTTCATCATGAAGTTTCATTATTATGGATTGGCTTAATTTACGTCATTGAGACTGCTAGTGTGATTTTACAAGTCCTGTCGTTTAAGACGACTGGTAAGCGAATTTTCTTAATGTCGCCGATTCATCATCATTTTGAGATGAAGGGCTGGAGTGAATGGCGCATTGATATTACTTTTTGGTGTATTAGTGCCATAACAGCTGTTACAGGTATTTGGGTAATGTGGTAATTTTTTCAAGTGATTAATCGTATTAAAAATTAAATAGGTGGCGGACAAGGTATGAAGCGTATCAAGACGTATGAAGGTAAACGAGTGATTGTTGTTGGATTAGCTAAGAGTGGTTTAAATGCAGCTCGGCTGCTTAAAAAATTAGGGGCTGAAGTTACGGTTAGTGATCAGCAGCCTCTAGAAAAGAATTCAGAAGCAAAAGAGCTGCAAACCGAAGGCGGTTATACCATCTTGACGGGTGAGCAGGATCCTTCTCAACTTGATGCTGGCTTTGATTTAATGGTGAAAAATCCCGGGATACCCTATGATGTTCCATTGGTAAAAGCGGCTGTAGACGCAGGTCTACCAATCATTACGGAAATTGAACTAGCGAGTGAAATTGCGGATGCAGAATTGGTTGCCGTTACTGGTAGTAACGGCAAGACCACGACGACAACCATGATTACTAAAATGATGAATCAAGAACGACAGGTGGGAAAAAGTGCCTATGCTGGCAATATTGGCGTTCCAGCTTCCCAAGTTGCTCAGCAGCTGACAGATCAGGATACGCTGGTGATGGAAGTCTCCAGTTTCATGTTGTTAGGAACCACCCAGTTTCATCCACACATTGCAGTGCTAACTAATATTTTTGCCAATCATCTGGATTATCATAAGACTCGGGAAAATTACGTTAAGGCCAAGATGCGGATTACTCAAAATCAAACAGCTGACGACTATTTTGTCGTTAACTTTGATTCTGAAGAATTAGTTGGTTTAAGCCAGCAAAGCAAGGCTCAAATCGTGCCGTTTTCACGGCTCGCAAAAAGTAAGGATGGCGCCTATGAGCTTAATGGCACACTCTATTACAAAGACGAACCAATCATGGCCGCAGCTGACGTTAAAGTTCCTGGAGATCACAATATTGAAAATGCATTAGCGGCAATTGCCGTAGCTAAAATTAAGGGCCGTTCAAGCGAGGCCATCAAACACGTCTTAACGACCTTCAGTGGGGTGCGTCACCGAACCCAGTACGTACTGACCAGTGAGGGAAGAGAGTTTTATAACGATTCTAAGGCAACTGATATTGAAGCTACCGAGATGGCGTTGAAGGGATTTAAGGCGCCGGTTGTGCTTTTAGCCGGTGGCTTAGACCGGGGGTATACGTTTGAGCGGTTAGTGCCATTTTTCAAGGAACACGTTAAGGCGGTAGTCTTATTTGGCGAAACGAAAAATCTGTTGGCGGATGCTGCTAAGAAAGCCGGTATCAAACAGATTCAGTTTGCTGAAAATGCCGAGGCAGGGGTGCCAATGGCTTATCAAGATAGTGAACCAGGCGATATTATCTTATTGTCGCCAGCTAATGCCAGCTGGGATCAATACCCCAACTTTGAGGTTCGCGGTGACCGGTTTATTAAAGCCGTTGAAGAGTTAACTGGCAAGAAGGAGGAGAACTAATGCGATTAATGGTTTCTGGCGGCGGTACAGGCGGTCATATTTATCCGGCACTAGCGGTGATCAATGAATTAAAGCGGCAGGATCCTGACGCTGAAGTTCTCTATGTAGGTTCTCATCGGGGCATTGAAAGTAAAATTGTGCCAGATTTAGGAATCCCTTTCGAAGCCATGACGATTCAGGGCTTTAAGCGGTCATTGTCTTTAGAAAACTTCAAAACGGTTTACTTGTTTTTGAAGAGCGTCTATCAAGCTAAAAAGTTAGTTCGTTCCTTTAAGCCAGATGTTGTTCTTGGTACGGGCGGTTATGTTTCCGGTGCCGTTTTGTACGCTGCAGCTAAGCAGCACATTCCAACGGTGATCCATGAACAAAATAGCGTAGTTGGGATGACGAACAAGTTTCTCAGCCGATATGTGGATAAGATCGCCATTAATTTTGAGGATGCACGGGCTCAATTTCCAACTGATAAGGTTGTGATGACCGGTAATCCACGGGCACAGGAAGTAGCCAACATTCAAAGCCATTTCAGTTTATCAGCCTTTGACTTAAAGGATGATGTGCCAACGATTATGGTGGTTGGCGGCAGTCAAGGAGCTTTAAAGCTGAATCAAGTAATGGTTGAAGCATTGCCTGAATTGGCAAAGAAATCGTACCAAGTTGTTTTCGTAACGGGTCCCAAACGTTATGATCACGTTATGGATCAAGTCAATCAAATGGCTTCTGCTGAAAACATTTCCATCCAGTCATATATCAATAATATGCCGGAGGTGCTGCCAAAGCTTGCCGGAGTAGTTGGACGTTCTGGAGCGACAACCCTAGCAGAATTAACTGCGTTAGGGGTACCCTCAATTTTGATTCCAAGTCCATACGTGACAGCGGATCATCAAACTAAGAACGCCATGAGTTTGGTTAATGAGAATGCAGCGTTAATGATTAAAGAAGCCGATTTAACAAGTCAAACATTGGTTTCAGCCATGGATGAATTGATGAATGATGATCAGAAGCGTTCAGTAATGGCTGCGGCTGCAAAAAAACTTGGCAAACCTGAAGCTGCAACAGAAATGCTGTCACTTTTAAAAGAGGTTAGCCAATCGTAATATCGAGGTGAGTGCAAGATGAGTTTTAAAATCAATCGTGACAAATCAAAACGGCACGTTGCCATTACGCCATGGGAAAAGTACCAATCAGAGGAACGGCAGCGTGCGGCAGCTAAAAAGAATAACCGTGTACGGCGGATTGGCGCAAAATTGCCACGATTGAGACAACAGAAACATCGTCGTCTTGCACAACGAATGGGGATTTTAATCGGTATTTTTGGG
This sequence comes from Secundilactobacillus sp. MJ173, assembly GCF_059704265.1. NCBI lineage: Bacteria > Bacillati > Bacillota > Bacilli > Lactobacillales > Lactobacillaceae > Secundilactobacillus > Secundilactobacillus sp. MJ173. The sequence goes on along the minus strand of NZ_BAAKGN010000045.1, from coordinate 34,990 downwards.
ATCGTTTTGTTAATCTCAGGTTATTACGTTTCACCGTTAAGCCACATCGGACGAATTAACGTTATTGGTAACCACGCGCTTTCAAAGTCGCAAGTGGTCAAAATTAGCGGTATCAAACAGGGTGATTCAATATACCGAGTCGTTGGAAAGGAACAACGTTTGAGTAAGAAGGCTGAAAACCGTACGCCGAGGGTGAAAAAGATTGCTTTTTCCGTTGCCCATTTCAACCAACTCACTATCCGTGTGAAGGAATATGCCACGGCAGGGTTTGTGCCAGCTAACGGTTACTACCGGGTTGCGTTAACTAGCGGCGTGATTTCAAACGAGCGCGAACAACAGCCAACGGGCAGTTATCCGGTTTACGATAAGTTTAAGTCATCTAAGCAACTTTCTAAAATGATTCAGCAGTATGCAAAACTTTCCCCAAAGATTCAGACTGGGATTTCTGAAATTCAGTTTTCACCAACGAAATCGAATTCCCAAAGGGTTCATTTATACATGAATGACGGCAATGAAGTTTATGCATCGATTTCAACTTTTGCTAGTAAAATGGCGTACTATCCCAGTATTGCGGCTAAAATGTCGCATAAAGGTATTGTGAACTTAGAGATTGGCGCTTATTCATATTCATTTTAGGATGAGGAATAAACCAAATTATTCCAGAGTTAGTGAAAGCGTTTTTACATTTTGCACGTCATTGCGCAATACAAGGGCAATAATGCCTTTTTTAACCAGTGGTGTTTGTGGTAAACTGGAAAGTAAAATAAGACTTTTCATGAGCATTCATCAAATCGAAATCGGAGGAGGTTCCTGCTACTATGGATACTTCAGGCATGTATGTAGGACTTGATATCGGAACAACCTCAATTAAAGTCATCGTGGCAGAGTATTTAGAGGGACAGCTGAACGTACTGGGCGTGGGTAATGAACGTGCAGCCGGGCTTAGCCGGGGCGTAATCGTGGACATTGACAAAGCAAGTGAAGCGATTAAACGAGCAGTAAAAGCTGCTGAAGAAAAAGCCAGCATTCAGATTCACGATGTGATTGTAGGTATTTCGGCAAATATGTTAAAAATTGAACCAGTTACGGGTATGATCGCCATTGGTGATCAGGCACGTGAGATTACTGATCAAGATGTTAGAGATGTTGCATCCGCAGCGATTATACAGAATTTACCACCAGAACGAGAAATTATTAATTTAGTACCGGATGAATTTATCGTCGATGGTTTTGATGGTATTAAGGATCCGAGATCAATGGTTGGTGTTCGTTTAGAGATGAACGGCATGCTGTTTACTGGCCCTAAGACAATCGTACATAACACAAAAAAAGCGGTTGAGCAGGCAGGGTTGAACGCACAACTGGCTGTTGTCAGTCCGATTGCTCAAGGGTTAAGCATTTTGAGTGATGGCGAACAGGATTTTGGGACTGTTCTTCTGGATTTAGGCGGTGGACAGAGTACCGCAGCGGTGATTCACGATCACCGGTTGAAGTTCGCAGAGGTTGATCCTGAGGGCGGAGATTATATTACCAAGGATATTTCGGTGGTTCTGAACACTTCCATAGAGAACGCTGAAAAATTAAAGCGTAACTATGGCTTCGCTGATTCATCTCGTGCATCTGAGGATAACCAATTTCCAGTTGACGTTGTCGGCCAGAGCAGACCAAGCGATATTTCAGAAAAGTATTTAGCAGAGATTATTGAAGCACGCTTGATGCAGATCTTAGGGAAACTTAAGAAACGTTTAGATGCAACGAACGCGTTATCTTTGCCGGGCGGGATCGTTTTGACCGGTGGTGTAGCAGCACTTCCAGGCATTACTGAATTGGCTCAGGACGTTTTTGATGTACCGGTCAGAGTGTCGATTCCTGATCAAATGGGACTTCGGCATCCGTCGTTCACCCAAGCGTTGTCGCTAGTTAACTATCGTGGCAAGATGGGTGAGGTCGCTTTGCTGGTTCAATCAGCTTTAGCGGGTAATGATCAATTGGCTTCACAAGTTGAAACGCGGCCTGAACCGCAACAGAACCTGGAAGTAAGTGATACACGACATGTTAAACCTGCTCAAAGTCGTACTACTAAGTCGAATAAGCCGAAAAAACAACGTGGACAGGGGATCAGGAAATTCTTTACGGATTTCTTTGATTAACCCGATTACTGGAGGGATTTAAAAATGGAATTTTCGTTAGATTCAACACAAAACCGAGGAGCCAATATTAAAGTTATTGGTGTTGGTGGCGGTGGCAGTAATGCCGTCAACCGGATGATTACAGAAGATGTTAAAGGTGTCGAGTTTATTGTTGCCAATACTGATGTGCAAGCATTAGAGGCATCGAAAGCTGAAACTAAGATTCAATTAGGACCTAAGCTGACTCGTGGGCTAGGTGCTGGATCTAATCCTGAGATTGGAACGAAAGCAGCTCAGGAAAGCGAAGATCAAATCAGTGAAGCATTAGCTGGTGCTGACATGGTGTTTGTCACTGCTGGTATGGGTGGCGGGACCGGTAACGGGGCCGCACCTGTTGTTGCAAAATTAGCCAAGGAACAGGGTGCGTTGACCGTTGGTGTTGTTACTCGGCCATTTACTTTTGAAGGGCCTAAACGCTCTCGTTTTGCCGCTGAGGGTGTTGCAGCAATGAAGGAAAACGTGGATACGTTAATCGTCATTGCTAATAACCGTTTACTTGAAATTGTCGACAAGAAGACGCCAATGATGGAAGCCTTCCAAGAAGCTGATAATGTTCTTCGTCAAGGGGTGCAAGGGATTTCAGATTTGATTACCAGTCCAGGATACGTCAACTTGGATTTTGCGGACGTTAAAACGGTTATGCAGGATCAAGGTGCCGCTTTGATGGGTGTTGGTTCTGCCAATGGTGAAAACCGGACAGAAGACGCTACTAAGAAGGCCATTTCTTCACCACTGCTTGAAGTTTCTATTGATGGTGCTGAGCAAGTGCTGTTAAACATTACCGGTGGGCCAGATCTGTCCTTGTTTGAAGCACAGGCAGCCTCAGAGATTGTTTCGTCGTCAGCTACCAGTGATGTGAACATTATTTTTGGGACGTCAATTGATGAAAACCTCGGTGATGAAGTTCGGGTAACTGTCATTGCTACTGGTATCGATAAAAAGAAGAACTCCGGTAAGACCCGTACAGCTCGTCGTTTGGCGGATGACTCAACACCAGCTGATAATTCGCATCGTAACAATGACGATAGTCAAATGGATAGTTTTAATGCTGGTCAGAGTGGTCAAAATCAAGCGTCAACTGAATCACGTCGACCAGCATCTAACGAATTTGATGGTGTTTCAAAACCTGATTTTAGCGTTTTTAACAATGATGAGCATACTTCAAATTCATCGGATGATGATACTAGTCTTGATACACCGCCATTTTTCAAACATCGTCGTAAAAACGATTAGTGTATTAGCGGGTACCCCTGATAAATAGCGAAAGGAGCGTTTTTCATGGGAAAATTTAGTATGAGTCGCTTTTTCGGTATGGACGATAATTACGAAGATGATGCTGAAACCTCCCAGGACACTCAGCAACAGCTTGCTGATCAACCATTGGCACATAATTTTCATCAACGTCATGAGGATAATAAGGTTGTTTCGTTAAATGCGCCACGTGCAACCACTAGTAAAGCTAGTAAAATCTCACTATTTGAACCGCGATTGTATGCGGATGTGCAAGATATTGCTAGCCAGCTGTTGAATCAACAGGCTGTGATCGTAAATTTTGGTCGGATTGATGATGATAATGCCCGTCGAATCGTTGATTTTCTAACGGGAACTGTGTTCGCTATTGATGGTGATATTGAACGAATTGGGGATGCAATCTTTTTATGCACGCCCAAGAACTTTGAAATAACTGGAGATCTCTCAGCCACTCTTGGTGAGAAGTTGAAGTAAGGAGTGAGTATTTGGTCGCGTTTGTGACGTTTATTTTTTGGCTGCTAGGTAAGGCAATTGATCTTTACATGATGGCCATTGTTGTTTATGCGTTATTGAGCTGGTTTCCAGGGGCTTATCAGACTAAACTAGGACAGCTTTTAGGTGCAATTGTTGAACCGTTTCAACGCTGGTTTAGTTTTGCAACCATTGGGATGATTGGCTTTGCACCATTGGTTGCCATCTTTGTTTTGAGTATTGTTCGTGGCGGACTAGCCTATCTTGAACAAATTATTTTTCGACTTATGGGAATGTAGTAGGAGGAGTTGACTTTGGCTGATCGCATTGCGCAGCATTTTCGGATAGAAGAAGCACCTTTCATTGAAAGTGCAACGGGTTGGATTCAACAGGCCAGTGATGAGTATCGGCCAATTTTGACCCATTTTTTAAATCCGAGACAGCAATATATTTTATCAACGTTGGTTAACAGTGATTCAGAACTGAAGTTGAGTTTTCAGGGTGGTTACCTTGGCGCAGAAATGAAGCGGGCTGTTATTTACCCGACGTATGTTGATTCAGCTGATCTCGATTTTGAAATTAATTTGTATGATATTGATTATCCAAGGAAGTTCACCCAGCTTCAGCATGGTCAGATACTTGGGTCCATACTTGGTGCTGGCATAGATCGGGATGTCCTTGGCGACATTATTACTGACGGTGATCACTGGCAGTTCTTTATTACTGCGGATATGAGTCGCTACGTTGTTTCTCAAGTGGACCGAATGGGCAAAATTAAGATTCGGCTGAATCAGGTGGCATTAGAGGATCATCTGATCCCACTTGATGCTTGGGAAGAAGAAAGTACAACACTTTCATCAACCCGACTTGATAACGTAGTAGCGACTGGTTTTCATCTTTCAAGACACCACGCTAAAGAGTTAATAGAAGCTGGTCGAATTCAACTGAACTGGAATGATTTTGACCGGCCTGATTATCAATTAGAGCACCAAGACATCATTTCAGTTCGCGGTTTCGGACGGGTTAGATTGACAAGTGTTAACGGCGTGACCAAGAAGGATAAGCTAAAAGTCACACTGGCAGTGCTGCATAAATAATTGCAATCGGGGAGGAACAAGCAATGGTACTTAGCCCATTAGACATTCATAATAAAGAGTTTTCAACAAAGCTACGGGGATATAATGTTGATGAAGTTAATGACTTTTTAGAGCAGATTATTAAGGACTATCAGATTACTTTAGATCAAAATAAAAAGTTAAAGGATCAGTTAGATGCTGCAGAAGAAAAGCTAAAATACTTTAATGATTTGAAAGATTCGTTGAATCAATCCATTATCGTGGCGCAAGAAGCGGCTGATAAGGTAAAATCAAACTCACAAAAAGAAGCTGAAATCATTAACCAAGAGGCTCAAAAACAGGCTACTGACACGATCAGTGAGGCTTCTGACAAGGCTAACCAATTGATTTCTGAAGCTTCTAAGCGGGCACAAAACCTAGCTGTTGAGACGGATGATCTGAAGAAGAGTACCCGGGTTTTTCGTCAGCGGTTGCAAGTTATGCTTGAAAGTCAGTTGGCGGAAATCAAGAGTGATAGCTGGGATAACCTGCTTAAAGATGATGGCTCATCGACTTATGATGAGATTCAGGCTGCAATTAAGCAGAACGGGCTTGACAATGAGAATGATGATGGCGTAAACTCGACTTCACAGGCAGATGATCAGTCAGATTCATCAGATGAGATTTATGATGCTGACCAGCCAGTCGATCCTAATAAGGATCAAGAGACTGAGACAGTTGTTATTTTCCCTGATGATGAGTCTAACAAATAGCCTGCAGTTAAACTTTAATGCGGTATGGAGAACAGAAAGCATAGCAGCAAGTTTCAGAGAGCCGGTGTGATGGTGGAAATCCGGTAACCCCTACTGATATGCAGATCATCTTCTAGCTGTCTGACTGAAACGTAAGTCAGAACGGGTCGGCTCCGTTAACGGCTAAGATAAGAGAGTTATTGATTCTAAAATTGGGTGGTACCACGAAGACTTCGTCCCTTGGGTGAGGCCTTTTTTTGTACCATCTGATAATTCGAGGAGGGACCCTAATTGCGGGTAAAAGACACACTGAATTTGGGCAAGACCAAGTTCAAAATGCGCGGTAATTTACCAGTCAAAGAAGCTGAACGTCAAAAGGCTTGGGCTGATAATAAAGTGTACCAATTGCGACAAAAATTAAACGAAGGTAAACCAACGTTTATCTTACATGATGGCCCACCATATGCTAACGGTGATATTCATATGGGTCATGCATTGAACAAGATTTCTAAAGATTTTATTGTTCGTTACAAGTCAATGAATGGTTTTCGGGCACCATACGTTCCTGGTTGGGACACACATGGTTTGCCAATTGAACAAAAGTTGACACAACAGGGTTATGATCGTAAGAAGATGTCTACGGTTGAGTTCCGGAAGTTATGCCGGAAATATGCTCTGGAACAAGTTGACCGTCAACGTGAAGAATTCAAGCGCTTAGGTGTTGCTGGTGACTGGGATGATCCATATCTGACCTTAAAGCCAGAATTTGAAGCGCAAGAAGTTCGTGTTTTTGGTGCTTTTGCTAAACGTGGTTTGATTTTTAAGGGTAGAAAACCAGTTTATTGGTCATGGTCATCTGAATCAGCAATGGCCGAGGCCGAAGTTGAATATCACGACGTTACTTCGCCTTCAGCTTACTACGGCGAACAAGTGGTTGATGGCAAGGGTGTCTTGGAAAACGACAATACATACATGGTTGTTTGGACAACGACGCCATGGACGATTCCCGCTTCTGCAGGGATCACAGTTGGTGCCGATTTTGATTACTCCGTTGTTCAGCCTAAAGGCGATGATCGTAAGTTCGTTTTAGCAACTGAATTAGTTGATCAGTGTGCTGAGAAATTCGGTTGGGAAGACGTTAAGACTCTGAAAGTTGTCAAGGGTAAGGAACTCGACCGGACTTTGACACAACACCCATTCTATCCAGAACGTAAGTTGGTTACCATGTTAGGTGATTTCGTTACCTTGGATGATGGTACTGGACTTGTTCATACCGCTCCTGGTCTTGGTGAAGATGACTTCAACGTCGGTAAAGAATACGGCCTCGATGTTATCGTCCCAGTTGATGATAAGGGTTATATGACCAGTGAAGCTGGTCCTGATTTTGAAGGTGTTTTCTACGACGATGCCAACAAGATTTCGTTGGATAAGTTAAAAGAAGCAGGTCTGATGTTGGACTACATGCCATATAAGCATAGTTACCCATTTGATTGGCGGACTAAGAAGCCAGTTATTTTCCGGGCAACACCACAATGGTTTGCGTCAGTTGATAAGATGCGTGATGAAATTTTGGCTGCCATTGATGACGTTCAGTTCTTCCCAGATTGGGGTAAGAAACGTCTGCACAACATGATTCGTGATCGTGGCGACTGGGTCATTTCACGGCAACGTGTTTGGGGCGTTCCGCTGCCAATTTTCTACGGTGAAGATGGTGAAGCCATTATCACACCAGAAACGATTGAACACGTAGCTCAGTTATTTGAGAAGTACGGCTCAGACGTTTGGTTTGACCGTGATGCTAAGGACTTGTTACCAGAAGGCTTTACATCACCACATTCACCAAACGGCAAGTTTACTAAAGAAACTGACATTATGGATGTTTGGTTTGATTCTGGTTCATCTCACCAAGGAGTATTGGTTGAACGACCAGAATTGGAATACCCAGCTGACCTTTATCTTGAAGGTTCAGATCAATATCGCGGCTGGTTCAATTCAAGTTTGATTACCAGTGTTGCCGTTTCAGGCCACGCACCATACAAAGCGGTTCTATCACAAGGCTTTACGCTTGATGGTGAAGGCCACAAGATGAGTAAGTCGTTGGGTAACACGATTGCGCCTGCAGAAGTTATCAAGCAGATGGGGGCTGAAATCGTCCGTCTGTGGGTTGCTTCCGTTGATAGTAGCGCTGATGTGCGGGTTTCCATGGATGCCTTCACGAAGATTTCTGATTCTTACAAGAAGATCAGAAATACCATGCGGTACATGTTAGCTAACACTAGTGACTTCGATCCAAAGACCGATGCCGTACCCGTTGAAGACTTAGCTTCTGCTGATAAGTACATGTTGGCACAGTTTAACCAGTTTGTTGAAAGCGTCAAGGGTCACTACGATCAATATGATTTCTTGGATATTTACAAGGAATTAATGAACTTCGTGATTTCTGACCTCTCGGCATTCTACTTAGACTTTGCTAAGGATATCTTGTACATCGATGCTAAGGATAGCCATTCACGGCGTTCAATGCAGACTGTGCTTTATGATATTGCAGCAGGGATGACGAAGTTGCTGACACCAATTTTGCCACATACGGCAGAAGAGATTTGGCCATTTCTGAAGGAACCTGAAGACTACGCGCAATTAGCTGATATGCCAACTGTTCAACACTTTGACAATGAAGATCAGTTAGTAGCTAACTGGGACGACTTCATGGAATTACGTTCCGATGTCTTGAAGTCCTTGGAAGAAGCCCGTGATCAAAAACTGATTGGGAAAGCTTCTGAAGCCAAGTTGACCTTATACTTGGATGACAAGCAGACTCAGTTATTGAATGACTTGGATACGGATGTCCGTCAGGTACTATTGGTATCTGGATTAACGGTTGCTTCAATGGCAGATGCTCCTGCAGATGCCGAGAACTTCAATGATGGTGTTGCCGTTGTTGTTGCGGAAGCGGATGGCGAAGTTTGTGAACGTTGCCGGATGACTCGTGAAACGGTCGGCGATGACAAGGACTACCCTCATTTCTGTGATCGTTGTGCGAAAATTGTGCGCAAGGAATTCCCAGAAACAGTTGGCGTAGATTTCGACGAAAAATAATTTTAATTAATCAGAACGAGAATGGGACGACGAATGTACGCCTCATTCCCGTTCTTTTTAGTTATTAGTGCCAGTAATCGTCATTTTTTTATTAATAGTTCGCTTTACAGGAACCGTTACCTTGATTTAAATAGGCATGGTAGTTTAGAATAAAAAGCGAGTTATTTCATCATTTAACTGTTTTGATTGAAGAAAAGATGTCTTATGGTGAAATTTGATGGTGGTTGAGGCTAATTCGATGCTACTTAGTTTTCAAGAAAAATGATGTTTTAAAACTAAATGATGAACGCAACTTGAATGGAGTGGCAGTATGATAAAAGGAAAAGTAGAACGGTATAATGAACAAAGTGGTTTTGGCTTCATCAAAAGTGAAGCAGGTGAAACGGTTTTTGTTCACTATACGGGAATTGAAATGGCCGGGTTCAAGAAATTAACGCCGGGGCAAGAAGTCGAATTCGTTGTTGTTGAAGGTCAAAAGGGGCCGATGGCAGCACGCGTGCGGTTAATCCGAGAAGAAAAACACGCTGATTCTGAAGAATAGCCTCAAGACTGACTGACAAGGGGTGAGTGAATGAATCTAGAAGAAAAAGTTGTGGCACATGACGCTATTTACGATGGCGCCATTATTAATGTTGAACGGCAAACGGTTGAATTGCCAAACGGTGAAAAAGCCTACCGTGAAATCGTACATCATTCCGGTGCCGTGGCGGTTATGGCGATTACGGACGAAAATAAAATGATTTTAGTTCGTCAGTGGCGTTCCCCCATTGGTCGCAGTACACTGGAAATTCCAGCTGGAAAGTTGGATCAGCGTGATGAAGCAGATCCTAAACATGCGGCTATTAGGGAACTAAATGAAGAGATTCGGCTGCACCCTGATCATCTAGAACGACTAGCTGGTTTTTATTCATCGGTTGGTTTTTCCGATGAATACATGACGTTATATTTAGCGACTGATTTACAGCCGGTCCACTCTGAGCTTCCTCGTGATCAGGGTGAAAACCTGAAAATTAAGGCTTATTCCCTGGATGAGTTGAAGGCGATGGTTGCCAATGGTGAAATCGAAGATGCTAAAACGGTGATGGCCGTTTGGCGTTTTGAGATGATGGCATTGAAGAAGTAGGTGATACGTATCGCATATCAAGATGATGATCAGTCAAATAACGATGAACGACCGTTGAGCCGCAGTGCTTATCGAGAAGAGCAACGTCGTAAGCAAGAAGAATTTGACCGACGTGACCGTGAGCGGTTGAGGGCGGAAAGACGTTATGCCAAGGAACATAGCGAACCAGAGTATGATCCAAAACAGGAAGAAGCGGCAGCAACTGATAAGATCAACCATTTGAAGCGCCGGTTAAATTGGGCTATTTTTTGGTTAGTTCTGGGAGTTATCGCGGTCTTTTTAATCCTATTTTTTGTTGAATTTTAAACTGATAAAGTGAGGGCAATATTATGAAATACGGTATTTTATGTGCCATGGATGAAGAAATTGAAACGTTGAAAAAAGCGCTGACTCACGATTATATCGTTGACGTTTCAGGCGTATCCTTTTATCAAGGCACCATTAACGACCAAGAAGTGGTATTAGTTCGTTCTGGAATTGGTAAAGTTCAGGCGGGGCTGACAACAGCACTGTTGATTACCAAGTTCCACGTGGACGTCGTGATTAATTCTGGTTCCGCTGGCGGGATTGGTCAAGGACTGCATGTTGGCGACGTTGTTTTGTCTACACAAACCGCGTATCATGACGTTGACGCACGGGCATTTGATTACGTTTACGGTCAACTACCGGGACAGCCAGCTCGGTTTGATGCCGATAAAGAGTGGGTTGCTCGGCTAGAGAAGGCTGCTGAATCGACTGGCTTAAACGTTAAAACTGGGCTGATTGTTTCTGGTGATCAGTTTATCGCCAGTCATGAACAAATAGCGCAAATCTTAAAACATTTTCCGGATGCCTTGTCTAGTGAAATGGAAGGGGCTGCGGTTGGTCAGGTTGCTCATCAGTTCAACACACCTTACGTCGTTGTTCGGGCCATGTCTGATGTCGGTGATGAGAACGCAGGTGTTAGCTTTGACGACTTCATTATTGAAGCTGGTAGGCGCTCAGCTCAAATGTTATTGGCTTTGTTTGCAGCTTAATTGATAGAAGGGGGTTTTAAAGTGGAAGAAATTTATTTAGATAACGCGGCGACTACCCCAATTTCAGAGGAAGTTCTTGCTGAGATGACGGATAAGCTGCAGAATGTTTATGGTAACGCCTCGACTTTATATGGTTTAGGACGTCAGGCACACACGGTACTCGAAAACAGTCGTCAAGTGATTGCTCAAAGCATTAATGCTGACGAAGATGAGATAATTTTCACAAGTGGTGGCACTGAAAGTGATAATACAGCAATCATGCAGACTGCTTATGCTCGCCAGTCACTAGGGAAACACATTATTACCACTGCAGTTGAGCATGAAGCGGTTTTGAAACCACTGCACTTTTTGGAAGAGCAAGGCTTTGAAGTCACATATTTGCCAGTGGATGAAACCGGTCAAATCAGTTTGGATGATTTGAAACAGGCTTTACGTGACGACACGATTTTGGTTACGATTATGACGGGTAATAATGAAGTTGGCACTCATATGCCAATTCACGAAATTGGTGAGTTATTAAAAGATCATCAGGCTTGGTTCCATACGGATGCGGTTCAAGCTTACGGTTTATTAGATATCGATGTTAAACGCGATCATATTGATATGCTGTCTACCTCTGCCCATAAGATTAACGGACCTAAAATGGTCGGTTTCTTATACCGTAAAACGGGCGTCAACTTTCCTAGTTTTGTTAAGGGTGGCGACCAGGAAGAAAAGCGGCGTGCCGGTACCGAAAACGTGCCAGGAATTGCTGGTCTAGCAGCTGCCGTTAAAACCATCACCACTGAAGAAAAAGCCCATCGTCAAGCTAAATATTATCAGTTTAAGCAAGAAATCGTTCAGGGTTTAACGGATGCTGGTGTTGAATTCGAAGTGAATGGTTCATTAGATCGAAACAATCTGCAACACGTTTTGAATCTTTGGATCAAAGGCATTTCAACTTACGTCATGCAAACCAACCTTGATTTAGCAGGTATTGCTGTCTCTGGCGGTTCTGCATGTACAGCGGGGTCAATCGAACCTTCTCACGTGTTGACGGCTATGTTTGGTGAAGATAGTCCACGAATTTCAGAATCGATTCGAATCAGTTTCGGTCGCTACACGACTGAAAAGGATATTTCAGCGCTGATAACTAATATTTCAAAAATTGTGTCTCGCGTAAAGGCACGCAGTGAGGTGAAGTAAGATGGCATTTAATCAAACATCCAAATTACAGGGTGATGACCAAGCTTATACAATTAGTGACGGCATCAAGAAGTTTTCACTTAGAGACGTGGGTTTCGTTGAAAGCAAAAACGGCAGCTTTACGTTGAAACGGTCCTTAGATCCAACTTCCCCCTATAGTGCGACGGTTGAATTAAAAGTCACGGTTAACCCGGAGTTAAATGGTTTTAAAATGGCTGCTGTGGCAGGTAATGGTCTACGGGAAGTTAACATCTTCAAAATGGAGCGTAAAGACGCCTTTCTTGAACAGTTCCACTACATCATGGAAAATTTGGCAGAACGTGAGATCATCGTACCAGTAAAGGACTAAACGCTTGCAATAGCAGTGATTGGCGTGTATTATCATTTATACTGGATTTTTGCGACCTTCAACTCGTGGATTCTCCAGAATCTGTTTATGAAGTGATGGTGATTTTATGCAAGACAACAGCCAAACACGTGTGGTTGTCGGCATGAGTGGCGGGGTAGACTCTTCAGTTGTCGCCCTACGGCTCAAGCAGCAGGGGTATGACGTTGTTGGTGTGTTCATGAAAAACTGGGACGACACTGACGAAAACGGCGTCTGCACAGCGACGGAAGATTACAAGGACGTGGCTAAAGTTGCTGCCAAGATTGGTATTCCTTACTACTCTGTTAACTTTGAAAAAGAGTATTGGGACCGGGTCTTTACTTATTTCTTAGATGAATATAAGAAGGGCCGGACGCCTAATCCTGATGTGATCTGTAATAAGGAAATCAAGTTCAAGGCGTTTTTAGACTACGCTTTGGATCTTGGTGCCGACTATATCGCGACTGGACATTATGCTCAGCTAAACCGCGATGCAGATGGTCATATGCACTTAATGCGTTCGGTAGATACCAACAAGGATCAGACTTACTTCCTTAGTCAGCTTTCCACTGAGCAGCTGGATCGGGTGATGTTCCCAATCGGGGATATTACTAAACCAGAAGTTCGTCGTATTGCCGAAGAAGCTGGTCTGGCGACTGCTCACAAGAAGGATTCCGTTGGGATCTGCTTTATTGGTGAGAAAAACTTCAAGTCCTTCCTAGGACATTACCTACCAGCAACGCCTGGTAAGATGATGACGGTTGACGGTGAAGTCAAGGGCGAGCACGCTGGCTTGATGTACTACACCATTGGTCAGCGTCGTGGCCTTGGTATTGGTGGTGATGGTGAGGATAACGAGCCATGGTTCGTTATCGGCAAAGATTTAAAGAAGAACGTTCTTTATGTCGGCAAAGGGTATCACAATGAGCACCTGTATGCCACTCACTTAGATGCTTCAGATATTCACTGGGTCAACAACATTGATCGTGGTCAGGATTTCCGAGCAACTGCTAAGTTCCGCTATCGTCAGGTTGATACTGGCGTGACCGTTCACCTTTCTGATGATCGTCAGAAGGTCACGGTAGAGTTTGATGATCCAGTCCGGGCAATTACGCCAGGTCAGGCCGTTGTATTTTACGATGGTCAAGAATGCTTAGGAAGCGCCATTATTGACGCAGCTTATAGCAAGAGTCGTCAACTTCAATACGTTTAAATTATAATCGAACCAGCTTGAGTTCTTCGCTGAACTTGGGTTGGTTTTTTTGAGTTAACCTGTCATAATAGTACTGATTTATTTTTTTACCATCATCAGTTGAGAGGGAAGAATATTGAGATTATTTTTTTTGCGACATGGTAAAACTGAGTGGAACCTTGAATCACGATATCAGGGTGCTGGTGGTGATTCGCCACTCTTACCGGAAAGTTATGACGAGATTAAACAAGCGGGGGCTTATTTAAGACAGTTTAAGTTTGCCCATGTATACGCCAGTCCGATTAAACGAGCACGGGATACGGCAAGAACGGTGCGTCAGTATTTGCCTGGTCAACCAGCGCTAAGTTTGGTGAGCCGGCTGGAAGAGTTTCATCTGGGTAAAATGGAAGGTATGTTATTTAAGGAAGCTCAGGCACGCTTTCCTGAGGAATTTGATGCCTTTCGTAATGCACCAGATAAATATCAACCAGTTGAAATTGGCGGTGAAAGTTTTCAAGAGCTCATTGATCGGATGACACCTGCTATTCAAGCCATCGTTAAGAACTATCCAAACGATGATCAAAATGTGTTGATTGTAAGCCATGGTGCTGCGCTTAATGCTGAGATCAATGCCTTATTGGGGACACCGCTGGCCCATTTACGAGACCGCGGTGGCTTGAGTAATACGTCAACAACGATTTTAGAAACGCATGATTCCGGTGCACACTATCAGTTAATTGCCTGGAATAAAACGGATTATTTGAAACGCAAACTTGATGCAACAGACACCATTTAGAGAGGCGACACTATGACTGAAACGGATAATCAAGCAGAAACTGCTCAAAAAAAAGCAGAACGAGATGCAAAGCAAAAAGAATCAGAACGGTTATTACACCGATTGATTCAAGAAATTGATAATGATCCTGACAACTACCATACTTATTACGATTTGGGAGCCCTATTAGTCAACCTTAAGAGTTATTCTCAAGCAGAGGAACTCATGATGAAAGCGCTGGGATTATTTGCTGATAAGAGTCGCGCTGCCAAGGATACGTTAACGTATGGCTTGGGGAACGTATATTATGAGGCCGGTGAATACCAAAAGGCAATTGTACAGTTTAATAAGGTTAAAGATAGCAAGCTCAAAAGTGATGCCTATCTGATGCTTTCACAAAGCTATATGGGAAATAACGACCATAAAACGGCACTGGCTTTTGCATTGACAGCCGCGGAGAATCATCAGCAGGATCCGCAAGTTAATCAGCTCATTGCGGATAATTTGCTGGCAGTGGGCAGTTTTAAGGACGCTGCTAAGTATTACGATAAAACCTTAGCCAGCGATCCCAAAAATGGTCACGCACAATTTGACCGTGGGATTGCCGCTGTTGTGATGGGCGAAGATGCTACTGAATACTTTGAACAGGCTCAGAAACTAGACCCGAAGTACTATGAAAATGGTCAGTCGCGGTTGGCTGATATTCAAGCCGTGCTCACCAAGAAGAAAGATGATCAAGCAAAGGATTAAGCTGAAAGTGGGTGGACTGAATGGCGAATGAAAATATCAATTTGTTTGACGCGGAGCAACAGCCACAGCAGTCCTACGTTGTTGGTACAGTGGTAGCAACCTTTTTTGAAAGTCCGGACAGTTTTTATAAAGTACTTCTGGTAAAGGTGTCGGCGACTAACCTTAATTGGCATGGTGATGAAATTGTGGTAACGGGTAATTTTGCCGACGTTGCTGAGGAAATGCCGTATCGTTTCTTTGGCAAATTAGTTGATCATCCAAAGTACGGGCAGCAATTTCAAGCTGATAATTATCAAAACGAGGCACCAACAACCAAAGAGGGCATTATCCAGTATCTTTCAGGCGATGATTTCCCAGGGTTAGGAAAGAAAACGGCTGAAAAGATTGTTGCTTTACTTGGCTTGACCGCTATTGATCAGATTAATCAGGATCCGTCTGTGTTGGACCCGCTTAATTTAAAAACGGAGGTCAAGCAGACTTTAATTGATAATCTATCCAGTAATAACGGCGTTGAACAAATCATTATTGGGCTTAATGGTTATGGGTTTGGTAGTCGTTTGGCCAGTGCCATTTTTGAACGGTATAAGGAAAAAACGCTGCAGGTGATTCAGGAAAATCCTTACCAATTGGTTGAGGATATTAACGGTGTGAGTTTCAAACGTGCTGATCAGATTGCTGAACAACTTGGGATTGGCACCCAGTCACCTCAACGCATTCAAGCCGGTTTGCTGCAAACCTTGGGCGAACTCGCCATGTCCGATGGCAACACGTTTACTAGTGCTGAGCCGCTACTTAACGGGACGATTCGCCTTTTACAGGAGAGCCGTAATGAATCGATTGATCCTCAACTTATCGCAGATCAACTGATTGAGTTAGGCAAAGCCAAAAAAGTGGTTGGCGAAGGAGATCGCATCTTTTTAAAGGGGCTCTATGATGCCGAATGGCAAGCAGCTGAACACCTTAACCGAATTTTGCAGGCTTCTGATCTGACCACTTTTGATGATGAGGTCATTGAAAAACAAATCCGGCTTGTGGAGCGAAATCTGGGTATCAGTTACGATGACTCTCAGGAATCAGCCATTTTATCGGCAATTCAGTCCCACGTTTTCCTACTAACGGGTGGTCCCGGGACGGGGAAAACTACCATTATTAACGGCATTGTTAATTTATATGCCAAATTACACGAGTTATCGTTAGATGTTAATCAGTATAAGGATAAGCCTTTCCCAATTTTACTTGCAGCACCAACTGGACGGGCAGCCAAACGAATGAGTGAGACTACCGGGTTGCCTGCAAGTACGATTCACCGACTACTAGGGCTGACTGGTCGGGAGAACAATGATGATGTCACTGCTAAGGATTTGGAAGGGTCATTACTAATTGTGGATGAAATGTCCATGGTCGATATTTACTTGTTTCGGACACTTCTCCGGGCAATTCCGGATTCAATGCAGGTGGTTTTCGTTGGTGATAAGGATCAGCTGCCATCGGTTGGTCCGGGACAAGTGTTCTTTGATTTACTCAGTAGTCATCGTATCAAAGCCATGGAACTGAGTACGATTTACAGGCAGGACGATGATTCATCGATTATTCCCCTGGCTCACGATGTCAAAATGGGACGATTACCTGCTGACTTTACGCAAAATAAGGCTGACCGATCATTTATTCGCTGCAACGCTTATCAGATGCCTTCAGTCATCGAACAAATTGTGGGTAAGGCCAAAGAACGGGGCTTTTCTGCGGATGACTTTCAGGTACTGGCACCAATGTATCGCGGACCGGCAGGCGTAACACGCTTAAATACCATTATTCAAGACATTATGAATCCGTTAAGCGACACCCGTAAAAAAGAAGTTGAATTTCGCGGTGAAAAGTTTCGTATCGGCGACAAGGTGCTGCACTTAGTCAACAGTCCAGAAAATAACGTGTTTAACGGTGATATTGGCTCAATTGTTGGGATTACCTTCGCGAAAGCCAAGGGTAATTCGGATAAGGTTGATAAGCTTACCGTGGCCTTTGACCAAACAGAAGTCACCTATCCGCGTAACGAATGGGATAAATTAACCTTGGCATATTGTACATCGATTCATAAAGCGCAAGGCAGTCAATTTAAAATGGTGATTCTGCCGATGGTCATGCAATATTCGCGGATGTTGCAACGTAATTTGTTATATACGGCGATTACCCGAGCAAAATCAACGTTAATTCTACTGGGTGAGCAGTCGGCTTTTGAACAGAGTGTTAAACGGCAGTCAGTGAACCGACAAACAGCGTTGGTGGATCGGCTGACTGTGACCATCAGCGAAGTTCAGGAGTCGGTGGCAGAACAACAGGATGCGCCAAAAGAAGTTCAGTCGAAGCCCCAGAGCCAGCCAGTGGCAAAATCGGCGGAGACTGAAACTGCGTCATCAGTTGCTGACACTGAACCAGAACTTTTAAACGACGGCATTTTAACCATGTCACTGGTCAGTAGCGGGCAGATCGATCCAATGATTGGAATGGGAAAAGTCACGCCAAAATCGTTTACTAACAAATAGCGATAGTGTACTATTTGGTTAAGTAGTTTTGTCGATAATAAGAATCGTGGAGGAAAAACATGTCAAATCAAAGTGAAACTAAACATCCGTTAAAGATGTTTGCGTTAAATTCAAACCGACCACTTGCAGAAAAAATTGCTGCGGCTGCTGGAGTCGAACTGGGAAAGGCAACAATCAAGCATTTTAGTGATGGTGAAATTGCGATTACAGTGGATGAAAGTATTCGTGGCGATGACATTTTCTTGATTCAGTCAGTTTCCGATCCCGTAAATACCATGTTGATGGAGTTAATGATCATGGTGGACGCTGTTCGTCGTGCCAGTGCGCATTCCATTACCGTTGTTATTCCTTACTATGGTTATTCCCGTGCCGATCGTAAAGCACGGTCTCGCGAACCCATTACGGCTAAATTGATTGCATCATTATTGGAAGATGATGGTGTTGACCGGGTAGTGACACTTGACCTGCATGCGGCACAACTGCAAGGTTTCTTTGACATTCCAATGGATCACTTAGAGGCGACACCGCTATTAGCAGGTTATTTTATTGACCACGGCTTGACGGATAATCTGGTCGTTGTTTCACCTGACCATGCGGGGGTTTCAAAAGCACGTCGAATGGCCGATCTTTTGCAGACACCACTGGCAATCATTGACAACCGGGACCCTGATAAATCAACGACTTCTGCGGATGCGGTCATTGGGTCTGTTGAAGGCAAAAACGCCATTTTGGTAGATGATATTATTGATACGGCCGTGCGGATATCAATTTCCGCACAAACGTTGAAAAACGCCGGTGCAAAAGACGTTTATGCCGTTGCCACTCATCCCGTATTTAGTAAAAATGCGGTTAAGCAAATGCAAGATTCATCGTTGAAAAAAGTCATTGTGACCGATTCGATTCAAATGCCGGAATCCAAACAGTTTGATAAGCTAGAAATCATTTCAGTTGGTCACCTAATTGGTCAAGCGATTCGACGGATCTATTCCGAACAGAGCGTCGGCCAGTTATTTATTCGTTAGAAGTTAATTTATGATTAAATGTCACTCAAAGATACTATCTGGATAAAATTATCGTTCAGATAGTATTTTTGAGCCTGAGACAATTTCAATTAGAGATGGAGCGCAAACACCATGACTTTCAAAAAATTCCTAGTGGGTATTGGCAGCATTGCATTAGCAGTTACGCTAGTGGCTTGCGGCCAATCCAAATCTAGTAGCAGTAACAGTCATCAAATGGCTGATAAGCAGGTTTTAAATCTCAGTACCACGGACACCATCTCAACACTGGATAATTCTGCAGCGTCAGAATCAGTGAGTTTGACGGCGTTGTATGCCACCAATGAAGGGTTATATCGATTGGGTCAGCATTCAAAGATTGAAAATGCTTTAGCGACTAAAACTCAAGTTTCAAAGGATGGTCTGACCTACACTTTTGATCTTCGTTCAGATGATAAGTGGAGTGATGGTAAACCCGTTACAGCACAGGACTTTGTCTATTCTTGGCGAAGAACGGCCGATCCAAAGACGGCAGCTAACTATAGCTATTTGTTTGATGGTATTAAGAACTTCAGTGCCATTCAAAAGGGCAAGATGAGTCCTAATGAATTAGGGGTCACTGCACCAAGCAAAAATAAGCTGGTTGTGACACTCAGTCGACCAGTGCCGTACTTTAAGTTGTTGCTAGCGTTCCCAACGTTCTTCCCTGAACAGCAGTCAGCCGTTGAAAAATATGGCAAACAATACGGGAACAATAGTCAAGCAGTGTCTAACAACGGACCATTTAAAGTAGCTGGTTGGAACGGGACGAATAATACGTGGAATCTGAAGAAAAACCCCAATTATTGGGATAAGAAACACGTTCATTTGAGTCAGATCAAGTACCAAGTAGTGAAGAGTCCAAGCACAGGGTTAAACTTATATAACCAAAAGAAGCTTGACGTTACACCGTTGTCGGGAACTCAAGTTGCCAATTATCAGAGTAACAAGGGCTTTCAGAAGTTCGAAGGCGGCTCAATGATGTACCTGCAAATGAATCAGAAGCGCAATAAAGCATTGAAAAATGTCAAAATTCGGCAGGCGCTCTCTCAAGTTGTGAACAAACAGGCCTTAGCAACTAAGGTCTTGCGTGATGGCTCCACCGCACCTAAGGGGTTTGTATCAACCAATCTTAGTCGTAACCCTAAGACTAAGGCGGATTTTGCAACGGATGCCTACGTTAAATCCGGAGTCACTTACGATGCAAGTAGTGCCAAGAAGCTTTGGGCTCAAGGAATGAAAGCAGTGGGTGCAAAGAAGCTCACTTTGACATTGCTGAGTGATGATACTGATCAAGCCAAAACGACGACACAGTATCTCCAAGATCAATTTCAAAAGCTGCCAGGTTTGACGGTTAAAATCGATAACGTGCCTTATAAGAATCGTTTAGCGCGTTCTTCAAACGGTAATTTTGATTTGGTTGTGTCGATGTGGGGGGCTGACTTTGCAGACCCAATTAACTTCTTGAGTTTGCAAGAATCTAATAATCCGACGAACAACGGGAAATGGTCAAATAGTGAGTATGACAAGCTGATCGATGCTTCTCAAACAACGGATGCTAATAATCAGCAACGCCGTTATGAGGATCTAGTGAGTGCCGAAAAAGTTCTCATGAAGGATCAAGGTGTGATTCCACTGTATCAGCCATCCACAACAGAACTTTGGCGGCCAAACGTCCATGGTTATGTTTGGAATCCAGCTGGGATGAGTCGAGGATTGAAGGATATTTATATTACCAAGTAGTTGTTTTTAAAGGTGATATGATATGACATAAATAAGCGTTGTCCTGATTTTTGGGGACAGCGCTTATTTGTGTTTCATGCCTTTTAAAATGTTAAAGTTTCCAAACGATTTTGCCCAAGAAGTTAAATATTTTCAATAAAAAATGAAAATCTAAGCTTCATCTCTAAATTAAATTGAAATTTTCATTGAAACATGATATACCTGTTATTAAGGGATGAAAGCGATAACAAATAGAAATGACCTCTTTACAAGTCAGGGGTAGTTTATGAAAATGGAGGATTTGAGATGAACTTTGAAGACTTACTAACTGAGCAACGGAATCGCCATTCGACGCATATTGATCAGGTCGATACTGACGATATGGTGGAGATGATTAATCGTGAGGATCAGCGTGTAGCACGGTCAGTTCAAAAGCAGTTGCCGCAAATCTCGGAAGCAATTAATTTAGCAACAAAACGGTTTGATGCGGGTGGCAGATTAATCTATATCGGCGCCGGGACATCTGGCCGATTAGGTGTTTTGGATGCCACGGAACTGAGACCAACTTATGGGTTGGAGGAGTCCCAAACTTTTGGCATCATTGCAGGGGGGCCAGAAGCCATGTTCCACACACTAGAGGGTGTGGAAGATTCGGCTGAATCAGCTGAGATTGACTTGCAAAAGGTTAACTTAAATAAAAAAGATATTGTGATCGGTATTGCGGCCAGTGGGGCAACGCCATACACGGTAGCGGCGTTACATTATGCAAAACAAGTTGGTGCGTTAGCTATCGCGGTAGCTTGTGTGACTGACAGTCCCCTAGAGAAAAATGCCGACGTTGCAATTTGCCCAATCGTAGGGCCGGAAGTGATTACTGGAGCGACCCTCATGAAAGCCGGAACGTCTCAAAAAATGGTTTTAAACATGGTTTCAAGTGGAATCATGATCAGGTCCGGAAAAGTTTATCAAAACCTCATGATCAATGTGGTACCCACTAACGAAAAAACGAATCGGCGGGCTAAACGGATTATCGCGGCTGCTACTCAAACATCGACTTTAGCTGCTGAAAGGGCCTTAGACCGTGCCGATAACAACGTTCCTTTGGCTATTTTGCTGATTGAAACAAAGGGAACGATTGCTGAAGCGAAGGCGCTGTTGAAACAGGCCGGTGGTCATGTGAGTGATGCTGTGAAACTCAGTTTGAAAGCCTAAGAGGCCGATAGCGTAAATACTTTTGTGAGTACCTAGATTCACATCCTTTTCCCCTTGACCAAGGGTACTTCTCCTTTTAAAATTGATATGTACCAATCATGAGAGAAGGAGAATCATTATGGTGTATGCAGCGGATGAAAATCGTTACGACGGCCGGATGCCCGTTCGTCGTGCTGGAAACAAGGGCTTACAGCTACCCGCCGTGTCATTTGGCATGTGGCACAGTTTCGGGAATGAAGCCAATTATTCTGATAGTGAAAAGATTATTTTAAAAGCATTTGACAGTGGTATTTTTAGTTTTGATTTAGCCTATAACTACGGTCCCGGGTCAGGGGCTGCAGAACGCTTATTTGGTCAGATCTATCAGGCTAATCTGAAACCATACCGAGATGAACTGGTCATTACAACGAAAGCTGGCTTTCACATGTGGCCAGGACCATACGGTGAGATGAGCTCCCGTAAGACGCTGATTAATGCCCTTGACGGCAGTTTGAAGCGAATGGGTTTGGACTACGTTGATATTTTTTATAGCCACCGGTTTGACCCAAATACGGATCCAGCCGAAACTGCAGAGGCGTTAGACAGTATTGTTCGGTCTGGCAAGGCACTTTACGTTGGTATTTCAAACTATAACGATGCGCAAACTAAAGCCATTATGAAAACCTTTAAGGAACTACACACACCCTTTGTCGTTAATCAGTTGTCGTACAACATGCTTAATCGAGAAGTTGAAGATGATGGTGTTTTGGACACTTTGAAGGCAAATAATCTGGGGATGGTTGCGTATGGTCCTTTGGCAGAAGGATTACTGACTAATCGATATTTAGGTGGTATTCCTGAAGAGTTCCAGATTCATTGGAGCAGTACAGAAGTGATGGATCAGGGACGGGCAAAATTAGCAGCAAAGCTAAATCAGTTGAACGAAATTGCCAAAAATCGGGATCAAACCATGGCTCAGATGGCGTTGGCCTGGTTATTGAAAGATCCAGTAGTAGTAAGCGTCGTAACCGGTGCATCAAAGGTTTCTCATCTGGAAGATAACTTAAAGGCCGTGCAAAATATTCGTTTCTCGGCTGATGAATTAGCCAAAATTGATGCGATTATTAAAGGTTAGTTGACTCATTCCCCATTCCAAACTAGTTTGAAATGGGGAATTTGTACATAGTGTTACCATGACAATCTGAGTAAGCGAAGGAATGCTTCAATCCAACCAGGTTGCAATGAGGAGGAAATCGTGGCGCAAAAAGTGACAATCAGGGATTTAGCTGAAGCTGCAGGTGTATCAGTAACAACTGTTTCACAGATTTTAAATGGTAAGGGTGAGCGGTTTAGCAGCGATACTAAAGATCGCGTACTTAAATTGCAAAAGAAAATGGGGTATGTTCCTGACTATAATGCCCGTAATTTAATTATGGGCTCTACCCAAACAATTGGGGTCTTAGTTCCCAACTTGGCCAATCCCTTTTTTAGTATGTTTATCAAAGGTATTCAACAAACAGCACAATTTCATCATTTTGTACCCATTATTTTTGATGCAAATCAAAATCAGAAGTTACAGAGTATGTATATTGAAGAATTGATCAAACGGGCAGCCAATGGGTTGATCATCGCCAGTGCAACTTTGGATGCTAACGATATTGATCGAATTTTGACCCGAAACGGGATTCCTTATTTACTGTTCGATCAAAACGATGCCCAAATTGGCGATCGCGTTTGGGTGGACGACTATAAGGGTGGACAGATGGCTGCAAATTATTTGCTGTCGAGGGGTCACCGTCGAATTGCGTTGCTTGTTGGTGAAAACATTACCCATAATATTCAGCAACGAATTGCGGGTTTTAGAGCAGGAATGGCGAAGTATCGGTTAACGCTGGCAGACGATATGGTTGTTCAATCTGCCATGACCAAATTGGGCGGATATCAGGCTACGGCAGAGGTTCTCACTAAAGATGCCACGGCTGTGTTTTCGATTAACGACGAGATGGCGATCGGACTTTACCGCGGGGTTCAAGAACGGGGATTAAAGATTCCAGATGATCTGTCAATCATGGGTTACGATGATATTGACCTTGCTAATTTTATTACCCCCAAGTTAACATCGATTCATCAGCCGGCTTTTGAAATGGGACAGGTTGCTACTGAATTATTAATTGAACGGCTTAACAACCCACGGCTAGCTCATCAGGATAAGCAGTTGCCTTTAGAACTGATTGTCCGTGATAGCGTGAAACTGATTCAGTCAGATATACAATAAAAATGTGAATCAAATATGAATTAAAATTGATTAAACTGCGAATATCCTTTTATTTAAAGCAAGCAGAAACACCGTAAAATATTTAATCTAATTTTAATTTTCTAATAATATGCAGAAATTAATGTATATTTAAGCGAACTTGGCTTAAATACATTTAATTTCTGCATATTTTTGTCTAAATAATCATGGCAGTTTCAAAGTGCGAAATCCTTGGCATTCCAACTGTGAAGTAGTCGGTGAAACGGTTTCTGATTCATCATATGATTAAGGTGTCCAAAAGAGATAGGAGGTAACTACCATGACAAAACCAATTCATGTAACATCGGAAATCGGCAAGCTTGACGTTGTGATGTTAAAAAGGCCGGGTGCCGAAGTTGAAAATTTCACACCCGAAATGATGCCACGGCTCTTATTCGATGACATTCCTTACCTACCCATTGCTCAAAAAGAACATGATAATTTTGCAGAAACATTAAGAGATAACGGTGTTGAAGTCCTGTATCTCGAAAAACTAGTTGTGGAAGCCTTAGATGCCGGTGGCTCAGAATTAAAACGGCACTTTCTAGATAAAATGTTAACTGAGTCCGGCTATGCGGCTGGAATGATCCACCACGTATTAGAAGACTATTTATTAAGCATGACAACAACTGAAATGGTTGTTAAAATCATGGCCGGCGTACGGAAAAACGAATTAGACTTCGTACCGAAAGATTTAGTGAGTGCGGCAGAAGAACGGGACTATCCTTTCTTCTTGGACCCGATGCCTAACTTGTATTTCACTCGGGATCCAGCTGCATCAATTGGTGACGGTCTTAGCATTAACCACATGACTTTCCCAGCAAGGCAGCGTGAATCGCTTTTTATGGAAACGATTATCGCTCATCATCCGCGGTTTGCTGATCAAGGGCTGCACGTTTGGCGGGACCGTGATCAACCTGGCCGAATCGAAGGCGGCGACGAATTAGTCCTCAGTGATACGGTGCTTGCAATCGGTGTGTCAGAACGAACTTCAGCTGGCGCTATTGAAGATATTGCTCGCAGGTTATTTGAGAAGAAAAGCGGTTTTGAAAAAGTACTCGCGATTCGGATTCCTCATAACCATGCCATGATGCATTTAGACACCGTCTTTACGATGATCAATCATGATCAGTTTACCGTTCATCCAGGTATTTTGGGTGAGGGTGGTCAAATTGATAGCTGGATCGTGACTGAAGATCGAGATGGTGAACTGCACGTGGATCACCATTTAGATTTAAAGCAAGTGCTGAAGGACGTACTTGGTCTTGATGATATTGATTTAATTCCAACTGGTGGTGGTGATCCGTTAATTGCGGATCGTGAACAGTGGAATGATGGATCCAATACGTTAGCGATTGCACCAGGCGTTGTAGTCACCTATAATAGAAACTACGTATCAAATCAGGTACTGCGTGAACATGGACTTAAGGTTCTGGAAGTTCTTTCCAGTGAACTTTCAAGGGGACGTGGTGGTCCAAGATGCATGAGTATGCCGCTGGTACGAGAAGATCTCTAACCTAAAAAAAGGAGCTATGATCATGACAGACTTTAAAAATAGCGTTTTTCAAGGACGGTCAGTGCTGGCCGAAAAAGACTTTAGTGCTGATGAATTAAATTATTTAATTGACTTTGGACTGCATTTAAAAGCCCTCAAGAAAGCAGGCATACCTCACCATTACCTTGAAGGTAAAAACGTGGCGTTACTGTTTGAGAAAACTTCAACACGGACACGTTCCGCGTTCACTACTGCAGCAATCGATCTTGGCGCTCACCCAGAATTTTTAGGTGCTAATGATATCCAATTAGGCAAGAAGGAATCGGTTGAAGATACGGCTAAGGTGCTTGGCAGTATGTTTGACGGGATCGAATTCCGTGGTTTCAGTCAAAAAGTTGTTGAAGATTTAGCTGAATACGGCGGCGTACCGATTTGGAACGGTTTGACGGATGAATGGCATCCTACTCAAATGCTGGCTGACTTCATGACGGTGAAGGAGAACTTTGGTCATTTGAAGGGGTTAACGCTGACATTTATGGGTGATGGCCGGAATAATGTTGCCAACTCCTTACTCGTTACCGGTGCCATCCTTGGTGTTAACATCCACATCGTAGCACCAAAAGAGTTGTATCCAGCACAGGAAATTCAAGATTTGGCTAACGGTTTTGCTAAGGATTCAGGAGCTAAGTTATTGATCACAGATGACCTGGATGAAGGCATGAAGGGTTCCAATATCGTTTATACCGACGTTTGGGTATCCATGGGTGAAAATAACTGGCAAGAGCGGATCAACCTGTTACAGCCATATCAAGTGAATATGGCAGCCTTAAAGAAGACGGGGACACCAGATGATCAACTGATCGTGATGCATTGTCTGCCAGCCTTCCATGATACAACTACCGATTATGGTAAAGAAATTGAAGAAAAATATGGCTTAACTGAAATGGAAATTACGGATGAAGTCTTCCGTAGTAAATATGCCCGTCAGTTTGAAGAAGCTGAAAACCGGATGCATTCCATTAAAGCGATGATGGCCGCAACGTTAGGCAACTTATTTATTCCAACTGTATAAGTTAAAGATTGCTTTTAGGGGGCTTGAGCAAAACACAATTGAGTGTTTTACGCAGCGCCCTTTTTGTTTATTCCACGGACAACTTGGTAGAAAGGATGATTTTCCATGACAGCACGCAAAATTGTGGTGGCACTGGGCGGTAATGCGATTTTAGCAAATGACGCTAGTGCGGCAGCGCAACAACGCGCTCTAAGAGAAACGGCTAGGTACCTCGTTAAATTTATTCAGCAAGGTGACTCATTGATCATTTCTCATGGTAATGGTCCGCAGGTGGGCAATATCTTGCTACAGCAAGCAGCGGGTAGTACGCCAGATAATCCAGAGATGCCATTAGACACGGCGGTGGCCATGACACAGGGAAGTATCGGTTATTGGCTGCAAAACGCAATGGCTGCGGAATTAACGGCGCTTGGGTTAGAGATGGACGTTGCAACCGTGGTCACCCAAGTTGTTGTGGATGAACACGACCCGGCTTTTGAAACACCGACGAAACCCATTGGTCCGTTTTATAATCACGAAGAAATTACCACCATCCAGTCTGCAAATCCCCAGTTTCATTTTGTGGAGGATGCCGGGCGTGGCTATCGGCGAGTAGTTCCTTCACCACGACCGATCGACGTGGTTGAAGCGGGCGCAGTGAACCACTTAGTTAACGCTGGTATCATTCCAATAGCGGCCGGTGGTGGCGGAATCCCAGTGGTTCGTCATGGGCATGAGCTAGTTGGCTGTGAAGCCGTAATCGATAAAGATTTTGCTTCAGAGAAACTGGCTGAGCGGGTAGGTGCTGATCAACTGATTATCTTAACCGCTGTGGATCACGTTTACGTGAACTTCAATACGCCAGATCAGCAACAGCTCAATACGATTTCGGTTGACGAGTTGCAACAGTACATTGCTGAAGGGCAGTTTGCAGCCGGCAGTATGTTGCCAAAAGTTGAGGCAGCGATTGAATTCGTGACTCATCGGCCTGAGGGACAAGCCGTGATTACTTCGCTGAGTAATCTTGGCAAATTTATTGAAAATGGCTCAGGGACGATTGTTTCAACCGTCAACGCGGAGTCAAGTGTCTAGAGGAATGTAAGTGATCTAGCAAGAGGTTGGGTCATAAGGCTACATCGGCAAGTATTTAGCTAGTTTCTTGACTGAAACACATTCTAACTTGCTACTTGAATGTAGTCTTAACTAGTTCTACAACTCAGATTCTGGCCATATAACACCCCAAAACGCCATCCCGACAAGAAGTATCTCGGAATGACGTTTTGGGGTGTTATATTCTGTAATCTACCAAGTTAGTTCACACCTTGTTTTACCGTTAAAAATCAAACTTAATTTTCAAATCATTTGGCGTATAATAATAGCCAGATAAGAAAGGGGCCTGTTTCATGTTGCAATCGGAAGATACGTATCGCCACTATTTACGTCAACTACCTGATTTTCGTGACTTTACTTCAGAAGAATTTACGAAATTGACTCATGATTTAATGGTCAAAACTTTTCCGAAGGGGCAGGTACTGTTTGATCACGGTGATTTGCGACAACGTTTTTATTTTGTGATTAAAGGTGTTGTCCGACTAGAGCGGCAGGATGAAACGGGTAATTTTTCTTTCATTAACTACGTCAAGGCGATCAAGGGATTTCCGTATCGGGGATTATATACCGATGAAGACTACCCGTATACGGCTACGGCGCTAACGCCAATCACCATCGCATCGGTACCCATGTCAACCTTTGAAGCGATCATTGCTCTGAATCCTTTGGTAACCAGACAGGTGATTAGCCAAATGAGTCAGTTACTCAATCAAATGGAGAATCGACTGCAAAAATTAGTCACATCCAGTGCTACCAGTAGAGTGGTTCAGGTACTGCGTATTTTTGGTACTGACATGGGTGAGCAAACGCCAGAAGGGGATGTGTTAATTCCTTATCCAATCACCTTAATTGAATTAGCGCGGTTGAGTGGGACGACCCGTGAAACTGCTGGACAGGTTGTGACCAAGTTAGAAGTGGCTGGAAAGCTAACTTATAATAAAAAACGGTTTCGGTTTGACCCGGAGAATTTAAATATCAATTAACTATGGCGTCAACAACACGATTATTAATTTAAAAAATTGGGAGACTTTGCTATGTCATTAACCATTCAAAAAATTGAAACATTTCCGATTGCTGTACCACTGAAATCACCCTTTAAAACGGCTTTACGAACGGTAACAACTGCCAGCAGTTTAATCGTCCGGCTGACGGATTCTGATGGTTTTACTGGTTTTGGGGAAGCTGCTCCAACTGCGCCCATTACTGGCGATACTTCTGCAAGTATTAAATTTGCGGTGGAACAGGTGATTGCACCGAAATTGATTGGGGCACCGTTAAATCAGCCTGAACGGGTTAAACAAATCATTGATACGGCACTAGTAGGCAACCACAGCCCTAAAGCTGCGGTGAACATTGCGGTTAATGATTTGTTGGCCAAACATTACGGCGTGTCGTTATCAGAGTTACTGGGTGGCTATCGTCAGACGATTTCAACGGATTACACAGTTAGTGTGGGTACTGCTGAAGAAATGGTCAGTCATGCCAAACAATTAATCGCTGAAGGTTTTGATACCTTAAAGGTTAAGGTTGGCAGCCAATCACCATTTGAGGATTTGAAACAAGTTCGTGCCATTCGACAAGCGGTAGGCACCGACGTTAAAATTCGATTGGACGCTAATCAGGGCTGGCATAAAAAACAGGCGGCTAAAATGATTAATCAAATGGCTCAGGAAGGGCTCGACATCGAACTTGTAGAGCAGCCGGTACCGGCAGACGATTTCGAAGGTATGGCGTACGTTACCGCACATACAGATACACCGATCATGGCCGATGAGAGTATCTTTTCCGTTAAGGATGCGTTAAGACTACTAAAAATGGACGGTTGTGATATTATTAATCTCAAGTTAATGAAGGCGGGCGGAATTGATAACGCCTTGAAGATTAATTCAATTGCAGAAGCGTTTGGGGTTCCTTGCATGGTTGGCAGTATGATTGAATCGCAAGTTTCTGTTACAGCAGCAGCGGCAATGGCAGCGGCAAAAGCTAACATTCAGTTTTACGATTTAGACGCTGCAATGATGTTTAAGACCCAACCTACAACCGGGGGAATCACTCATGATGGTGCAGTCATTACGATTCCTAACGATGCAGGGTTAGGGATTGAGTTTCAAACAAAGTAAGTGGGGTGAGCGGATGGAAAAAAGACGTGTTATTGTGCCCGTGGCAACGCTGTGGACCAGTCCAAAAGCGCCACGAGATATTGACCAGTTAGCGCTTGAAGGTGA
Source organism: Secundilactobacillus sp. MJ173 (assembly GCF_059704265.1). Classification (NCBI taxonomy): domain Bacteria; kingdom Bacillati; phylum Bacillota; class Bacilli; order Lactobacillales; family Lactobacillaceae; genus Secundilactobacillus; species Secundilactobacillus sp. MJ173. Next base: position 5,107 of record NZ_BAAKGN010000045.1, on the reverse strand, counting down.
AACCAAGCAGTGGGTAGCTGGACTGACAACTGAACAGACCGTTGACTTGTGTGATTCTAAACGACTAGAAACGCAGGCCGTTTTTAATGACGAAGTGATCGTGGACAGTATTGAGGGTGAATGGGCCAAAGTTTACCTGACAACTCAGGCGGATGATGCTGATGAAAGAGGCTATATTGGCTGGCTACCAAGCAAACTACTGTCACCCTCGTCGGTAGCGTACCCAGAAGCAAGCGCCCATCTTTGTGTCGCCGTGCCATTCACAACACTGTATGATGAACAACAAAAACCAGTGTTCGAGATCGTCATGGGGACCGAATTAACCCAGCTAAGAACTGAGGGGGATTTATTACGTGTAGCAACGCCTCTCGGAGAAGGTTACGTTGCAGCTGATAGTATTGTTGTGAATGCCCAGGGCAAGACTGCTGGCGAAAAGATGGTCAACATGGCCCGTCAATTTTTAGGGTTACGCTATCTTTGGGCGGGTATTTCACCGTACGGATTTGATTGTTCGGGGTTCATGTACACACTGCACCGCGTATTGGGAATTGCGATTCCAAGAGATGCCGATGATCAGCGTAATAATGGGCAAGCAGTTGAGCCGGAAAATCTGCAGCCTGGTGATTTACTGTTTTTTGCTTACGAACACGGTAAAGGATTCGTGCACCACGTTGGTATGTATATCGGTGACGGCCAGATGATTCAGTCACGGACACCCGGTAAGCAGGTGGATATTGCCAAGTTGACTGAGATGCGATATGCACCAGAATTTGTTGCAGCAAGAAGGTACTGGCAATGAACTTAGAAGTAGCGCTTAAAGAGCTGATTGCACCTTACAAAAATCAAGTTTCAATATGTATGTATAATACAGGTTCCTTAATTTTCGGGCATCAGGAGCATCGACAATTACCTGCGGCTTCATTGATTAAACTGGGCATTTTAGCAACTCAACTTGCCCAAAATGAGGATTTAAATCAAACCATTAACGTTTCTAGAACGCCAAAAGTAGGTGGCGCGGGCGTACTGCAGCAGTTGACACCGTCAGAGTTACCGATTCGTGATCTCTTAGGATTGATGATTTCGGATTCTGATAATTATGCTGCAAACGTGATGATTGATCATTTATCCATGACTGCCATCAATCAATGGCTGGATGCTAATCATTACGAAGAAACTAGTCTGCAACGACGGCTGATGGATACAGAGGCGAAAAAAAACGGTCGTGAAAACCTGATCTCAGCGTCTGACAGCCTAAAAATCTTTAGGGAGTTGATGCAACATTATCCTCAAACCCACAGTTGGTTTTTAAACCAGCAGTTTCGCGGTAAGTTACCTTTGACGATGGACGAAACCGCGGAGGATGTTGCTATCTACAATAAAACGGGCGAGGGTCCCAATATCGATCATGATGTAGCACGTTTTGCAAAAAATGGCCACTACATTGATGTTGCTGTCTTAACGCAGGGATTTACGGATCGGATTGCAGCAATCACCTTGATGGCAAAGATTGGTCAGCTAGTTTACCACTCATTATGAATTCATTAAAAGGGCTAACCAAGTGTTTAGCCCTTTTATTTGTCGTGATACACTTACAGTAACCTATATGAAATGAGGATTTCATTATGAAGAAAGCAGTTCGTATCAGTTTAATTAGCGGTGCGCTATTACTGTTATTGGGTGCAGGTATGCCAGTGCATGCGTTGGCAGATAATGCTAACGACGTCACGTCAAGTTCAGAATCGACTAACGGGTCTTCTGGACAGGCAGTTCAAACGAAGGCATTATCAAAGCCATACGTTGTTTATGGTTCAGGGTTAGCCTCTGAAGATAAAGACGCCATTTCAAAAGCATTAAATGTTCAGTCTAATTATCAAAGTCTCACGGTCACCGGTTCGGATTATGGCACGTACATTAATTCTGCTGGTACTAGTGATGCTAGTATGATCAGTTCAGTATCGCTGGCTCCAGCTGATCCTGGGACCGGAGTTAAGGTGAATATTGCGGATTACAATGGTCAGAACAATATCACCCAAGTAACTTCACAGCAATATGCGATGGTGGCTACTATGGCTGGTGTTAAAGATGTCATTATTACGGTGACGGCCGATAAAACGGTATCCGGAGAATCGGCTTTAACCGGTGTTTATAAAGCACTAGCAGCGGATGGCTTGACGTTGAATCAACAAAACACGCAGGCTGCTAACGGCATTATGGATGCCACTCAGCCAGCAATTAATCAAAATAAGGATGATAAAAAGTATCCTGGGAAGTTAATGGCAGCTGTGGGGAGCGTTTCTTCAGACCTGGCTAAACAGCGTCAGAAGGATAATCAATATGCGACTAAGGATGAGATCAAACAAATGCTGGATGATGCGCTAGCAAAGCAAGGCATTCAGTCACAAACGTCAACTACGGTGATCAATAACATTGTTGTTGCATTGGGTAACGTTCAAAAAGCACCCGTTTCAGGGACTTCGAGTTATGTTGACAACGCAAAACAAGTTGCAAATAGCATCAGTAATTCGGTAGGTAACAAGATGGCGCAACTAAAGGATTTTGCTAGTAATGCAGATACCAGCGGAATAATGGGAACTTTGAGTAGAATTTGGCAGTCAATTGTTGATTTCTTTAGTAATTTGTTCTAAAGCTCGCTTGTTTATTAAGTAAAAAGTAATTGAATAATCATAAAAATACTAACTAGTCGCTATTCTTCATGAAAATAGCAACTAGTTTTTTTGTATGTTACAAGGCCATATAAACAGTGTTAAATCGGGCATTGTTAGTGAAGAAGATTAGGTCAATAATTGCTTATCGCAAGAAAATCTTAAACTTTTTTGCGGATTATTTAGAAAGTGTGTTAATATGAACATGTAATTTCTGTAAAGCGCATTCACGAGGACAAAAGGTTAATGAGGAGGAGTGATCTGATTTGGGAAAACAACACACGACAACCAAGGTCATCACGGCAGGTGTTATTGGAGTTGCGGGTTTTATGTTTGCCGGGCCACTTCAAGCCAGTGCTAAAACTGTGACGGTTAAACCTGGGGATACAGTTTGGAAACTAGCTAACAAGTATGGCGTATCAGTTAGTTCAATTGAGAAAACTAATCACTTAAATAAGGACATGATTTTCGCAGGTCAAAAAATTGTTTTAGGGAATTCATCTGCTAAAGCAAATACGACGTCTGCTAAACAGACAACAGTTAAGACGCTGAAATCAAATACACAAGTCACTACAAAAGCAAATGCTGCTACTTCATCAGTCAAGACAACAGCCACAGCCTCTACATACAAAGTTAAGTCGGGGGACACGCTGAACAAGATCAGTGCAAAATATGGGATAACTGTTAATCGGCTACGGTCTTTGAATCATTTAACTGGGGACACAATTTATACTGGTCAAACTTTAAAAATTAAGGGTACTGCAGCCAAGGTAAAGGCAACGACCACTGTTAAAAAGGTGGCAAGCTCAAGCACCAAGGCAGCAACCGCAACAACAGTTCAGAAACAAGCAACCGCTACGACGACTAAAGCCAAGAAGACGGTTAAAGCTGATGCTTCTGGTGCGCCAGTAACGTCTGTCACGAGTTATGCGGTTAAGTTAGCTTCAGAAAAGATTCCATACGTTTGGGGTGGTTCTTCGCTCAAAGGAATGGACTGTTCAGGGTTTACAAGTTACGTTTATGCCCATACAGTTGGCGTTTCTTTGCCACATAATACCGTTGCACAAGAAGCCCACGTTTCTGCCCATTCTGTTAGTCACGCGGTTCCTGGTGACCTCTTATTTTGGGGGTCAAAGGGTGCTACGTACCATGTAGCCATTTATATTGGCAATAATCAGTTTGTTGCTGCGCCAGAACCTGGTGAAAACGTTCAGATTCAGTCAATCAGTTCGTATTTCAAGCCAAGTTTTGCTGGTACAGTGAACGGCTAAATTCTATATATGCTATCTTAATATCTTAAAGACGCGATGTTTGAGGTTTAAACGTCGCGTTTTTTCACTTTTACTAAGAAAGCGCTTTTTGAAATTTTTGTTGTAAAAGGTGGTTCACAAAGTTGAAGTTTGGTGTTATAGTCTTTCTTGTTTGAAAATAGCTCAAAATTATTTTGTAATTAAGAAGGCGTGAAACTGATGAGTAATCGTTCGGAGATCCTCACTGAATATCAGAAAGCAAACGAACAACTAACTGAATTAAAGGCGACTGAAGCTCGACAGGTTGAACCGTGTCATCACGAGACGATTACCATCGAACCAAAATATGGCCAGCAGATGCAAGAACTTTCAGCAAAGTGTGACTATTTGAATATGATTTTAGAAGCAATGGCTGCTTCGGAAGATTAGTTGTTTACCTTTTAGAAAATAAGGCGGAACAAGAGAGTAATAGATTTTAGCAGTATCTATTAAAGATTGAATAGATTCAAAATAAGCTAAGCCGTGACAAAACTCGGTAGATTTCAGAAGGTAACATAAATAAAGCCTATTCCGAACTTTTCGGAATAGGCTTTATTTGGGTCATCGTCAAATCGTATTGGTGATGCCTCATAGGCACAGTCACAATCTTTGTGGCTGTGCTTTTTACTATTTCTGGATTAGTGAAATGCGGTTAAAGAAATTATTGAGATTACGGAAGCCGTAACAGTTACGTTTTAACGTCTTAATTTTGCGATTCATACCCTCTAAGGGGCCATTGGAATTACGATAACGGCAGGCATTCAAGATAGCTTGGCGGTTTTTTCTGAAGGTGTTCATGACTGTATCCATACTGGTTCGATTACGTTGATAATGGTCAATTAAGGCCGCTAATTGATTTACGCTACGCTGTTTAATCGCAGTTAGAATCGTTTGATAAGTGGCATAAACAGCCGCGAAACGTGGAAAAGCCGACAAAATCAAATCAATGGCGTTCTGTTGCGTCATATATTCGTTAACACCACGTAAATAGACAGATTTAACGTCGTTGATGGTGGCCTGATTTTGATGGAATAAACGCCAATAAGTTTTCAATATGCGATAGAGACGTGAACAGTGATCAGAGATGGTCTGAAAAGCTTGAATACGAGCTTGATCAAGAGCTCGTCCAGCTAGCTGAATAATGTGAAATCGATC
>NZ_BAAKGN010000044.1:0-33684 GCF_059704265.1 Secundilactobacillus sp. MJ173 | reverse complement strand
ATTTTTAGCCCAAAATAGTACTTAGTGTGCTTTAGCTCTATATGTCAATATAGCCTAATTACGCGACAAAACTCAGGATTCGGCTAGTAACGTGAATAATGCCTATTTCGCAAAAATCACGGAATAGGCATTATTTACATTAAATTCTGGCATCTACCGAGTTTTGTCACAATTACCATTTTAATTCATTAAATTTAAGGATTAAGCATTTGGATTGACACCAGCATGCAGATAACCGCGCCAGATCCAACCAGAGTGTTTGCCGTTACCGCTACGGACATGGTAATAAATGGCCGAGCTGTGAGAAGCTTTACGGTAAAGTTTCTCGTGGCCGTCAGTATACCAAGTTGTGTGCGGCAGGTTTTTCATGTCAGCGTATTTGATGCCTAAGTGCTTAGAGTAGCGAGCGCCAGAAAGCGTCCAGTAGGCATGACGATGCATTGAACCACGCCAGATTAATTTCACAGAATTAGAACGTGCAGCTGAATAGCTTGAAGAAGAGGTTGGCGCAGGTGCGGGTACTTTAACCAGCGTCGTCTTTGGTGTGGAGCTGCTTGGACTGGTGTGAACCGCCGTGTTTGTACTACCGTTTACGTAAAATTCGTTATTTAATTGACTAACATCTAGGTTCTGTGATTCACCGCTAAAGCGGTAATCAGAGGCCCATTGCCAGGCGTTAGCGGATGGATATTTTGTACCAGTGGGATTTGATGGCCACTGTGCGATCCAACCTTTGTTGCTGTCATTGGTGTCGATGCGGTTACCTACCCAACTGGACATGGTATATAAATCGGTCTTGTTATAGCCGGCAGCGTTTAATACACTGTCAAAAGCGGCTAAATCAGCATCGTTTTGGCTCTTAGACAAGCCTGATAGTTCACTGGATTCAAAATCAACGACCATGACCATGTTCTTTGAACTAGTCACTGACTGGACGGCGTTGATAAAGTTTTGCGCCTCAGCTTGAGCACTAGCCACGGAAGTAAAGTGGGCAAAGTGGTAGTAGTTCACCGCTAGATTTGCGTCCGCCGCATCCTGTGATTGTTGCTTAAGAACGGGGCTAGTGTATGAAGTGCCTTCAGTTGCTTTGATGGCAACTGCCTTCACACCGGCATCATGGAGTTTCTGATAATCAGTGGCGCCTAAATTGGATTGCCAGCTAGATAAATCTACCATGTCAGTTCGTGGCTGTGAGCTGCTTGGATTAAGTGTTGCACTGGCGTTACGGCTCCCCACTAAAAGTACCGCACCAGCAGTTGCCAGCCCCGTCAATAGTTGTTTTGATAATTGCATAATATAAAATCCCCTCAACACATTCTCGTTTTTGTTAAATTAACCGGCTGCTGAAAGGCAACCGGTTAATGAATAAAGCTAAAGTTTAGTCACCATTTGGTGATCAATCAGAGTTTGAACGGCTGATTCTAACTGTTCAGTTGTGCCGTTAACGCCAATTTCAATTTCCGCACCGCTGGGTACACCTAAGCTCATGACACCCAGTGAACTGTTCGCGTTTGTCTTGGTACCGTTATACGCTAACGTAATTGTAAAATCGTACTTAGCTAACTCATTAGTAAGTTGGTTCACCTTGTCCCCAGTTAATCCTTCTGGTGCAATCACTTTTACAGTAGTACTTACCAATCTTAACACCTCATTTTAGGTATAATTATTTTTGATTCAAATTGCTTTTTAGTTCATGGTGAAACGTCAATCGCCAAGAAGACACTGCTTGGTAAGCGGTTAATACTATGATAGCATGGTATACGAATAAATCAAAAGCAGACGGTACAAATAGTGGTACTTAATTGAGGGAGGAATTTCCATGCGTTTTCAAGATTTGGTACCGATTCAGTTAAACGTCATTGAGTCTTCAACCGTTTATCAAGACGGTCAGCCACGACCTAAGCAACATGATTGGCAAATCGACTGGGATCGGCTACAACAGTTGATTTTAGATAACAGTGAACGCCTAGATGAAGTAAAGGCTGGTATTGCTGAAGATTGGGTTAGAACTCACGGTACGATCTGGGACCGAACGCGAGGATTTTACCGACACCCCAACGACAGTTATGATTATGATGATACAGTCTTTTGGGGCTATTCATCTTGGGGTACGCCAGCAATTTCGGTGATCTTTGCGGATGAATCTGAAGCGTCTTACCAGCTTTATAAAGAGGGTATGGATTATAATTATCACTATTTAGGTAAATAGTAAGCAATAAGGAGAAAATTATGCAAATTGGAATTGATCAGTTAGCGTTTTACACGCCAAAAACCTATTTGGACCTTGTTGATTTGGCACATGCAAGGGGCGAAGAGCCAGATAAATATCGGATCGGTATTGGCCAGTCAGAACAGTCGGTTATCCCAGTGACACAGGATGCCGTTACACTAGCAGCCAATGCCGCAATACAAGTGATCGACGATACTAATCGGGATAAAATAGCCATGGTCCTGTTCGGAACTGAGTCTGGCATTGATAACTCAAAGTCTGCAGCTATCTACCTGAAACGATTATTAAAGTTACCAGATAATATTCGGGCAGTTGAAATCAAACAAGCCTGTTACGGTGCCACAGCTGGGGTTCAGTTCGCTCATGATTATGTCCGACTCCACCCCGATAAACAGGTTTTAGTCATTGGTGCTGACATTGCCCGTTATGGGTTGAACACCCCAGGTGAAGTGACGCAGGGTGGCGGTGCGGTAGCAATCACCATCAGTGCTGAACCTAGACTGTTAAACCTGGATGATGCGTCAGCGTTTCGTTCTGAAGATATCATGGATTTTTGGCGCCCACTTTATCGCACAGAAGCATTGGTGGATGGCCGTTATTCCGAGAATGTTTACGTGGGCTTTTTCAAAGCCGTTTGGCAGGATTATCAACAGCAGACTGAGCGCACCATTGATGACTTTACGGCATTTGCGTTTCATTTGCCGTTTACGAAAATGGGATTAAAGGGATTACGGGCGATTTTGCCAGAAGCCAGTGAGGGTCAGCAAAAACAGTTGATGGCTAATTTTGAGGCCAGCCGACAATATAATCGTCAGGTGGGGAACCTTTACACTGGGTCCCTTTATCTCAGCCTGCGATCACTATTTGATAACGCTGATTTGAAACCCGGACAAAGAGTCGGCCTTTTCAGTTATGGGTCTGGCGCAGAGGGCGAATTTTATAGCGGGACGATCAGTGACAGCTTTGAGGTTCAAGCCTCAAAAAGCTGGTTTACAGATTTCTTTCGTAGTCGTCAGCGATTAACTATGACGCAGTACGAACGACTCTTTTCTCAACAATTACCAGACCATGATGTGTTGCTTGATCTGAGCCACGATGATGCACGCTTTGTATTGAAGGGTATCGAACACGACCAGCGACAGTATGTAGATCGTGGTGAATAGTGAAGAAATAAATAAAAACAGCAGGCGATTGCCTGCTGTTTTTTGAACGTGTTATTAGAAAATTTCGTCACGGTATAAACCGATTACTTTGCCCAAAATAGTAACTTGATTCAAAATAATCGGCGCCATCGTATCGTTTTCTGGCTGTAAGCGGTAGTAATGGTCTTCCTTATAGAATCGCTTGCACGTTGCTTCATTTTCTTCAGTCATGGCAATCACAATTTCACCGTTTTCGGCTGAATGCTGCTTTTTAACAATCACCTTATCGCCGTTCAGGATACCTGCGTTGATCATACTTTCGCCACGAATCTGAAGCATGAATAAGTCGCCGGCTTCGTCCACTAGTTGATCGGGAACGGGGAAATAGTCAACGGCTTCTTGAACAGCTAAGATGGGTTCACCAGCAGCCACAGTACCTAATACTGGGATCTTGGTGGGCGTTTTAATAATGCCTAATGCATCGATTCCCAGATCAGTGACTTCCAGTGCCCGTGGTTTAGTGGGGTCCTTAATTAGAAGCCCTTTTTTAGCCAGCCTAGCAATGTGACCATGCACGGTTGAGGTTGAGCTAAGACCCACTTTTTCACCAATTTCACGAACTGTCGGCGGATAACCGTGTGATTGAGTCTGGTCATAAATAAATCGCAAAATTGCGAGTTGTTTCGAATCTGAAGATTTTGTCATGGTTTCACCTCTAACATTCGGTTTGAATTACCGTAATGATAGCATATTTGGCACATTATTTCAAACAAGTGTTCGCTTTTCTGATGAAATTGGAAAAGGCATGATGTTTATCATTCATTTGAGTTGTTTTCTTACCCTATAATAGGCTTTCTGCCTTGAACCAATTTGGGTTTCGCGTTATTATATTAAAGCATGTTTGTACAAGGGAGTGAATTTAATGGCAGAGACCGAAATGAAAGAATTAATCGCCCGTATTAATGAATTAGCTAGAAAAGCAAAAGCAGAGGGCTTAACTGAACTTGAAAAGGTAGAACGAAAAGATTTGCGCCAGAAGTATCTCAAGCAGTTCCGCGCAAGTTTTAAAAATGATATTGAAATGTTACGTGTTTTCGATAAATCAGGTAAGGAAGTTACACCGAAAAAGGTTCAAGAAATTCAAAAAAAGAAGGGTTTACGGTAAACGATTTACCCTTTCCTTCAGAAAACCTTTTAAAATGGGCTGAACTTGTGTAATATTGTTAACTGGAAGCTACTGAAAAGGAGGCACATCCACTTGAGCACTGGAATTTGGATTCTAATTGTAATCGTTGCTTTATTAGCCGGTTTAGCAATTGGGTTCTTCGCTGCACGTAAGTATATGGAAAAGTACATTCGTGAAAATCCACCAATCAACGAAGACCAATTGCGCATGATGATGATGCAAATGGGACAACGTCCTTCAGAAAAGAAGTTGCGTCAAATGATGAACAGCATGAAACAACAGCAATCAGAAAAGCGTTAATTCGCATTCTTAATACGAAGGCTTGGGTAATCCCGAGTCTTTTTAATTTGTCAGGAAATCAAGGAGGTGATCGCATGAGTATCTTTAAAAAACTAGGCTGGTATTTCAAAGCGGAATGGAAAACGTACTTATTCGGCTTATTGGGACTACTGATTACGGCTTTACTCGCAATTATTCCACCAAGGATGATTGGGGTTGTTGTTGATTTGATTCATAACCATCAGTTAACGGTGAAACTATTAGTGACTGATTTACTGATTCTGTTAGTTGCTGCACTGGGTCAATACGGGGCACGTTATATGTGGCGTACTGCGATTTGGGGTGCGGCCGCGAAACTAGAAAAAACACTGCGACAGCGACTTTTTAACCATTATATGGGTATGGATCAAACCTTTTACCAGAAGTACCGGACGGGTGATTTAATGGCTCGTGCCACCAATGATTTACAAGCTATTCAACGAGTGGCTGGTGGCGGTATCCTTCAATTTGCAGATTCAATTATTACTGGTGGGACGACACTGATTGCCATGATGACGTTGGTTAACTGGCGGTTAACGTTGATTGCCGTCCTGCCGTTTCCGTTACTGGCGGTAATGGCGTACTATCTTGGTCAAAAAATTAACGTTGCCTTCCGCGATTCCCAAGCTGCGTTTTCACGCTTAAATAATAAAGCTCAGGAAAGCATTAGTGGCGTTAAAGTCATTAAGAGCCTGGGGCAGGAACGCGAAGATATTGCTGATTTTAACCAGCAGGTGGATCAAACCATCAAGGTCAATCGACGAGTCAATCGTCTGGATGCGTTATTTGATCCCATTACCACTGTAATTATTGCACTAGCCTATGTGGCCACCATTGTCATGGGTGGTTCATTAGTTGTGAGTCACGTGATTACGATTGGTAATTTGGTTTCATTTATCACGTACCTTTCCATGATGATCTGGCCGATTTTTGCGGTGGGGATGCTGTTTAACACCATGGAACGTGGGAATGCCAGCTACGATCGAGTCATGAACCTGATCAACGAAAAATCTCAGGTGATTGACCAAATTAAGAGTCGCAGTGAACGTCCAGCTGGTGATTTAACCTTTAATCTGGCTGAATTCCATTATCCAGATGACCCCCAAGTGGCACTCAAAAACGTGAACTTTACGATTCCAGCTGGTAAAACTTTGGGGATCGTTGGTCGTGTGGGCGCGGGTAAAACCACGATCATGCGGTTATTACTCCGTCAATTTGAACGGTATCAGGGTCAAATCAGCTATGGTGGAACCAATATTATTGACTATCAATTAGACAGTTATTTGCCCGCTATTGGTTATGTACCTCAAGACAGCTTTCTGTTTTCGGAGTCTGTGAGGGATAATATCGCGTTTGCTAAACCTGACGCCACCGATGAGGAAGTTCAGGCTGCTGTGGCAGATGCAGACTTATCTGATCAAATTCAACATTTTGAAAATGGCTACGATACATTAGTCGGTGAGGAAGGGGTCTCACTTTCTGGTGGCCAACGTCAGCGAGTCGCAATCGCCCGCGTGCTACTCATTAAACCAGAACTCTTGATTTTGGATGATGCACTATCGGCCGTGGATGCCGAAACTGAAAGTCAGATTTTAACCAACTTGCAGCGAGAGCGGGCTGGTAAAACGACGATTATCGCAGCCCATAGATTGAGTTCAGTGATGCGAGCCGATGAGATTATTGTTATGGACCATGGGATGATTGCTGAACGTGGTAATCATACCCAGTTAATGGCACAAGACGGTTGGTATCGTCAAATGTTTGAACGACAGGAATTGGAAATGCGCGTAAGGGGGGCTGATGGTGAAGAATAATGAACACGAATCCGCTTGGGCGAAGAGTATTCCCATCAAGGAACAAATGCACATTGTTTCTCGCTTGATCGGTTATGCCAAACCCTATTGGCGGCACTTTATTGTCGCCATTGTACTAGCTGCCTTGGTCAGTGTGATTAATATTTTGTTACCAATGATTTTGAGTGATTATATGGATAACTACCTCAAAGTCGGTCGGGCTGATCTGAAAATCATGTGGTTTTTCGCTGCCTTTTACCTTTTTGCGATGATTACTCGTGCAGTGATGCAGTTCTTTCAGGCCTACCTGTACAGCATGGGTGCAGAATATATGTTGGAAAGTGTGCGCCGTCAGTTGTTTGAAAAACTGCATCATTTTGGCATGCGCTTTTATGATCAAGTGCCTAGCGGGTCGATTTTGTCACGGCTGACCAATGATACTATGTCGTTTAGTACGTTTTGGCAGTTATTCAGTAGCTTGATTGTGGCGCTGTTTTCCGTGATTTCATCAGTGATCGCCATGTTTCTTTTGGACGCGAAAGTGGCAATTTGGCTCTTGATTTTGCTGCCATTATTAGTGGTCACGATTTGGTATTATCAACGTTATAGTTCAAAGGTTTATCGGCGGATGCGCGAACGACTTAGTGAGTTGAATGCGCGCTTATCCGAAGCGATTACGGGGATCAGTATTATCCAGCAATTTCGGCAGGAGAAACGGATGAACCACGAATTTGATGATACTAATAGCGCTTATTTTAAATCTCGACAAGCGATGATTCGAGTTAATTCACTGCTGTTGAGTCCGTTGATTGACCTCTTTTATTCTTTAGGTGTTATTTTCGTTTTGACACTGTTTGGTGTTCGTGGCTTAAACGGGTTCGTGCCAGCTGGTATGATTTATGCCTTCGTCACTTATTTGAATAATCTGTTCAACCCGATGACCAGTATGATGGATAACTTGAGTGATTTTCAGGAGGGAATCGTTTCGGGTTCCCGAGTGATGAAATTAATGGCCAGTAATACTGCTGTGCCACAACAAAAACCCGTTTCGGGTAGAGACATTAGGAACGGTAAAATTGAATTCAAACACGTTAGTTTTTCTTACGATGGCGAAACACCAATTTTAGACGATATTTCCTTTGTTGCCGAACCCGGTCAAACGGTTGCATTAGTAGGTGAAACGGGTAGTGGTAAATCATCGATCATTAATGTTTTGATGCGTTTTTACGAGTTCCAGTCAGGTCAGGTATTAATCGATGACCATGACATTCGTGAATACGATTACGCCACGTTGCGTCATAAAATGGGGCTGGTGCTGCAAGAACCATTCCTGTTTTATGGAACGGTGGCGTCCAATATCCGAATGTTTGACCAGTCCATTTCTGATCAGCAGGTTCGGGCAGCTGCTGAGTTTGTTAATGCTGGTGAGATGATTGACTCACTACCAAAAGGGTATGATTCAAAAGTGATTGAACGTGGTAATGGCTATTCAAGTGGTCAAAAACAGTTGATTTCGTTCGCACGAACTGTAGTGACTGATCCTAAAATTTTAATTTTGGATGAAGCCACCGCTAACATTGATACGGAAACTGAGCAGGAGATTCAAAAGAGTTTGGCTAAACTGCAATCTGGTCGAACAACCATTGCGATTGCTCACCGACTATCAACGATTCAAAATGCTGACCTGATCTTAGTTCTGCGTCAGGGTAAGATTATTGAACGCGGTACGAATGATGAATTGATGGCTCAAAAGGGAGCCTATTATGATATGATTCAGTTGCAAAATACAGCACACCTTGACTAGGGGTGTAATAGAACGTGCTTAAAACAAATAATCCCCATTCTGATAGTGTTTATCAGAACGGAGATTTTTTGTTTTAAATAGCTGGAACTGAGTTAACGTTAAAAATTAGGCTTGTGGATGTGTTTTAGGATCCACATACTGAAAGTTAGGGTCAATTTCTTTATCTAACCGATCAAAGCCAGTTTGCATCTTAGTTTCGATTTCTTTAAAGCCTTCCTCATTTAACTTCATTTTTGGATCAACCGTGAAAGCATCACCAAACGAAACGGTAATTTTCTGACGGCTAAAAAGTTGTTTAAACGTTAACGGTCCTTGATAAACTGTTGGCACGATGGGCACCTTTGACAGCTTGGCAATCACGGCCACGCCACCCTTTAAATCTTGGGAATGGCGAGTACCCGATGGAAACATGATTAAGGATAAATCACTGTTTTTCAGGAGACGGACCGGTGTTTTGATGGCAGAAGGCCCCGGATTTTTCCGATCAACTGGGAAGGCGTTAGCATGCTTTAGTATCCAGCGTAAAATGGGATTCTTAAATAACTCGATTTTAGCCATAAAACTGAATTTTTTAGGGCTGCCCGCTAAAGCATAGTAAATCGGGTCGAACCAAGTTCTGTGGGGCCCAACTAAGATATAATTGCCCTTAGGGAGTCTTTCAGTGTGTTCAAAGCTCGGTTTACCGTTAATGATGTAAACCAGCACACGAACAACAACACGAATAAACGAATAAAACATTGTGTGACCTCTCTTAAGTAAAGTTATAATCGTAATTATTATAAACCAGTCACCCATAAAAGTCTTGGGTTATGGCATTAACATTAGGTTAGCAAGTGGTTCTCAAAGATAGTGATGAAGACTTGATATGTTCTTTAAAAATAGTAAGATGGTTAAGCATTGATTCACATGAAGTAACGGTGGCTATTATCAAGATAGTAGCTGAAACATCAACGAAATGGGTGATTATTTGACAACTCCAGAGTTACTGCCTGGCGAGCGAATCGACCAGCTTTATAGTCAAGATATTAAAATTATTCAGAGTCCACAAGTTTTTTCGTTCTCGTTGGATGCGGTTTTATTAGCAAATTTTGCTAAACCACCAGTCAAGCAGTCCGGAAAATTAGTGGATCTGTGTGCTGGTAATGGGGCGGTGAGCCTATTTATGGCACCAAAGGTAAAAGGCCACATTGCAATGGTGGAAATTCAGGACCGGTTGGCTGATATGGCGAAACGGTCAGTGGCCTTAAACCAGCTTGATAACCAGATTACGGTGTATCAACAAGACTTAGCAACGATTTTTGATCAGATCAGCAAAGATTCTGTAGATACAGTGGTTTGTAATCCGCCGTACTTCGCAGATCTACCAGACAGCAAAAAGAATCCTAATCAGTACTTAGCCATCGCTCGACATGAAATTGCCACGTCACTAGAAAACGTGATCGAAGTAACTAGTGGTTTATTGAAAATGAATGGAAAAGCCTTTTTCGTTTATCGACCTGACCGATTACTTGAGATGACCACCATGATGGGCAAGCATCGGTTGGCTGTTAAACGCCTTCAGTTTGTTTACCCGAAAGTGGGACGGGATGCGAATATTGTGCTGGTTGAAGCCATTAAAGATGGCCGACCTAGTGGTTTAAAAGTACTACCGCCGCTGATGACGTATGATGAGTCTGGTGAATATTCTGCGCCGGTAAAGAAGATGTTATACGGTGACTAAAACGAAGAAGCAGTATTATTTTTACGTCTTACTCTGCGCGGATAACAGTCTATACGGCGGTTATTCCACCGATGTGTACAAACGCTTTGCCGCGCATCAAGCGGGGAAGGGTGCCAAATATACCCGGGTCAAAAGCAGGCACCCGTTAAAGCTGATTTACTTTGAGACTTTCGATTCTAAATCAGCTGCGTTGAAAGCAGAATATGCGTTTAAGCATCAGCCAAGAGAAGATAAAGTGGCCTACTTGCGGTCGCATGGTATCCATGTTGAGTAAAATTGACGTGTGAAGCCACTGTTTACACCGAATTGACAAGCAATGAAACAATTAAGTTTATCTTTTTCTTCACAATTCTCTGAAAGGCTTATCAAGCTGATGAAAACATGATAAAATAGATTTATATCAGTGAATGGAGGAAACAATTGTGAAAATTATTGCATATGGTATTCGTGACGATGAAATGCCTTATCTTAAACAATGGTCAAAGGATAAGGGTATCGAGGTTAAGGCAGTTGCTGAATTATTAGATGAATCAACTGTTGACCAAGCTAAGGGCTATGATGGTGCCGTTGTTTATCAACAAAAGCCATACACCGCTGAAGTTTTGGACAAGTTAGCTAGCTTCGGTATCAAGTCACTTTCACTACGTAACGTTGGTGTTGATAACATTGATGCAGACGCTATCAAGCGTAACGGTATCAAGGTTACTAACGTACCTGCATATTCACCAAACGCAATCGCTGAATTGACTGCAACGCAATTAATGCGTTTACTTCGTAAGACCAACACTTTTGATCGTAAAATCGCTCATGGTGACCTTCGTTGGGCTCCAGATATTGCCGATGAATTAGATCAAATGACTGTTGGTGTGATTGCTACTGGTCGTATCGGCCGTAAAGCAATCAACATTTACCGTGGTTTCGGTGCTAAGATCGTTGCCTATGATATTTATCACAATCCAGAATTGGAAAAGGAAGGTATCTACGTTGATACCTTGGATGAATTATACGCCCAAGCTGACGTTATTTCATTGCATTCACCAGCTACTAAGGAAAACGAACACATGCTGGATGACGATGCCTTCAACAAGATGAAAGATGGCGTGTTCATCTTGAACCCTGCTCGTGGTGCATTAATCGACACTGATGCTTTGATCCGTGCCTTGGACTCAGGCAAGGTTGCCGGTGCTGCTCTTGATGTTTACGAAGACGAAGTTGGTATCTTCAACACAGACTTTGGTAGCTTCGATGCTATTCCAGACGAACGTTTGAAGAACTTGCTCAAGCGTGAAAACGTTTTGGTTACACCACATATTGCCTTCTACACTAAGACCGCTGCTAAGAACATGGTTCAATTTGCTTTGAACAGCAACGTTAACTTAATCGAAAAGGGTTCTGACGATAGCGAAGTTAAATTCTAAATCAAACAGAACACTAAAAAAACGACCTTAACGGGTCGTTTTTTTTTTTTACATAAATTTTAAGCGGCGATTTTAATTTGAGTAATTTTTCAATGTTCCCATGGGCGATTTTTTCTTTGTCTTCATCGCTGATGGGGGTCCCACTAAGAAAGTCAGGAGCGTTACCAGTGACGTAAGGGTCATCCTGTGCCCAAATGACGTGGTCGGTACCCATTTTGGTCAGGACCAATTGTATTTGCGGCCACGTGAGCACGTGAGCATGTCACTTAAACCAGCAAAACTGACTTTGTCGTGACATAGTTTGACCGTGGTTGTCTCAATTTTTTAGAAAAAAGAGGGTGTTCGTGCTCCACACTTGTGCTTTCAAATCGTTAACGAATGAAAGTGTCTAATGAAGGCAAGTTTTGTAAAAGTTAGTGTTAATTGCTTTACCAAGTCAAGTTAATTGATATTGGCAGACAGACGTTCTATGATGATGGCGCTTAAAACGTTAAGCAAAAAATGATGTTACAATTTTTTCTTTGGAGGAGGAAACAGCGATGGCAGAGACCATTAATTCGGGTGTTGCAGCCCTAAAAACATTGGAAAGTTGGCACGTTGATCACATCTACGGTATTCCTGGTGGGACAATTAATAATCTGATGTATGCATTAGACAGGGAGCAGGAACGAATCAAGTACATCCACGTTCGCCATGAAGAAGTGGGGGCTTTGGCGGCAGTGGCTGATACGAAGTTAACGGGGCATATCGGAGTGGCTTTTGGTTCAGCAGGACCCGGAGCAACCCATTTATATCAGGGTGCGTATGATGCAATGGCAGATAAGGTTCCAGTCTTATTTTTGATTGGTCAAAATCCTCAAGGACTGATGAATGAAGACTTCTTTCAGGAATTTGATGAGGATCCCTGGTTCAATGATCCAGGAGTGTATGCACGAACGGTGACAACTGCCGCCAGCTTACCACATGTGATCGATGAAGCGATTCGACGAGCCTTCGCACAGCATGGTCCAGCCTTCGTCACGATTCCCAATGATCTTGCTAATAAGCCGATTCCAGCAGACGGTTATTATAGTTCAGCCGCTAACTTTGCTCGACCGCAGCTGGCAGCACCAGCTGATGATCAAATCAATCAGGTGTTAGAGTTACTCAAACAGGCTCAAAAGCCACTGATCTATGTCGGACAGGGAGCTATCAACGCGGCATCGGAAGTGATGACGTTTGCTCAAAAATTCCAAGTACCGATTATTACAACCGCGCTTGGGAAAGAAATCATCCCGTATGATTTTGAGGCGTTGTTAGGATCAGCTGCCCGGGTGGCTTCGAAGCCTGCTAATGAAGCGCTGCCAGAAACGGATTTGATTCTGTTTATGGGGTCGAATTACCCCTTTGCTGAAGAAATGTTTAAGGCGAATATTAAGTTTGTGCAAGTGGATACCAACCCGCAAGTGCTAGGTAAACGCCATCACACTGACGTGGCCATTTTAGCTGACGTTAAACAGACGCTGCAACGATTAATTGATCTGGGCGAAGACGCGCCTGCGTCACCATGGTATGCTGCCAACGTGGCTAATGTCGCTAACTGGCACCAGTACAATGACGATATGATGAATCGAGATAGCGGAGATCTGAGATTTGAGCCTGCCTTCAAAGAAATTAACCGGATCTCAACGGATGATGCCATCTACTCCATTGATGTTGGTGATGTGACCCAAAATGCGGTCCGATTATTAAAAGTGAATGGACGCCAACCTTGGATCACATCTGGACTATTTGCCACTATGGGCGTGGGGTTACCTGGCGCAATCGCAGCGCAACTGGACTATCCACAACGACAAGTCTTTAACCTCGTGGGTGATGGCGCAGCTGCTATGGTCATGCAGGACCTTGCCACAGAAGTAACCTATGGCCTCCCAGTGATCAATGTAGTCTTTACCAATCTCGCACTGGGTTACATTGAAGACGAACAGGAAGACGATGGCCAGGAATGGTTTGGTATTAGCCTGCCCAAAACTGATTTTGCCCAGGTAGCTGAAGCGCAAGGATTAACGGGCATTACAGTAAGTAAAATCAGTGACGTGAAAAATGCCTTCGATCAAGCTTTAAGTATTTCTCAGTCAGGGAAGCCAGTCTTGATTGATATTCGGATGACAAATGAACGACCGATTCCAGTTGAAAAATTAACGTTGGATCCAGATAAATTCGACCCTGATGTCATCGAAGCCTTCAAACAACGGTACTATGCGCAACAACTGGTACCATTAAGTAGCTATTTAAAACAGTATAATGTGGGCTAATTGTATATAGCAAGAATCATTTAGAGAGGTTCTTGATTAGTACAATTAATAAGGTCTTGATACTAGTTGCTACGAAAAAAGTGGTTGTGGCATAAGTCTATCTTGGTAAGTATTTCAATTCTTTTTTAGCTACGATTAGTTATATGGCTACTTTGATTTAATCCGTCAATATAGCTATCGCGCGTCAAAACCCAGATTCCGGCCGTTTAACGCAAATAATGCCTATTCCGCAAAAATCGTGGGATAGGCATTATTCACGTTAAACTCTGGAATCTACCGAGTTTTGTCACAGCTTGTTTGTATTTACACGGCACGTTTCTTTGATTGATTTAACATTTTTTTAGCTTCACAGTCATAATCGCAAGCTGCACATTTACCTTGCTTGGAGCGTTTCACGGCTCTGTAAATTTGGTAGCCTGCAAAACCGAAAATAGCAGCCAAAATCAGAATATTAACGAATAATCCCATGAATCATGACCTCTTTTCACGTCAATAGTGAACCAATCTGGAAAATTAAGAAGGCAAGCGTATAACTAATAGCCAAACTGGAAATAACGGAATAGGCTGCCCACTTTGCGGAACCTGTTTCAGACTTAATTGTCCCAATTGTAGCGAAACAAGGAATATATAGCAAGATAAAAACTAATAAGGCATAAGCTGATATAGCGGTAAAACTACCGCCAATCATGGCAATTAGCGCGGTTTGATTACTGGTATGGAATAAAACCATCATGCTGGAACTGATGACTTCCTTTGCCAAAACACCGGTAAGTAAAGCACTGATTGGCTGCCAAGTTGAAATGCCGATAGGTTTAAAGATAGGCAAGAGAATTTGACCGAGGTTAGCGGCAAAACTTTGATCGATCTGAGTGACGTAGCCATGAACACCGAAGTTTGAGAGCAACCAAATCAAAACGGTACCAGCAAAGATAATCGTACCGGCCTTTTTAATAAAGCCCTTGCCCTTATCCCAAGTGCCATGCCAGACAATATCTAACCGTGGAATGTGATACTGGGGTAACTCCACGATGAAGACCGAGTGTTCTTCAGCTTTAAAAATCACGTGGTAAAACTTAGCCATGAGGAGTGCAACAATGATTCCCAGAAAATAAAGTGATAACACGATTAGCGCTTGATGGCGAGGAAACAGGGCTGCGACAAACAAGCTATAAATGGGTAACCGTGCAGAACAGCTCATAAACGGCGAAATCAAGGTTGTGATCAGTCGTTCCTTAGGCTGTTCGATTGTTCGGGCCGCCATGATGCCAGTAACGTTGCAGCCAAAACCAATGATTAACGGAATAAACGCTTTACCATTGAGACCAATCATCTCCATGATGCGGTCAGTGACCAGTGCGGCTCGTGACATATAACCGGAATCTTCGAGAATGGTAATACAAGCAAATAGGACAAAAATCTGTGGGATGAACACGAGGACACCACCGACACCAGCAATAAGGCCGTTCACGATCAATGAACGTAGCATTGGCAAAGCACCCGCTTGGGTCAAAAATTGATTGGCCCAACTAGAAATCGGTCCAGACAAGAAGCCATCAAGGTAACCTGACAGAGGTGTCCCAATCCAGTCAAATGAGAGTTTAAACATGAGGTAGAAGATTCCCACGAAGATGGGTAGGCCAAAAATCGGGTGAGTGACCACCTTATCGATTTTAGAGGTAATGGCCACGTGCTGCGTTGACTGCAACTGCTCGGTTGCGGACGCCAACGTTTTTTCAATGAAGGACAGACGCGTTTCAAAAATTTGATCATCAAACTTTTGAGCGTCGTAATAGGCCTTCTGAGATAATAGCGGTTTCAGTTGATGCATTGTAGCGTATTTTCGCACCACTTTATTGTTGTTAATGTACTGGATTGCAAGCCAGTGAGCAAACTTTGACTCAATTTTATAATCTTTCGTTAATGAAGAGGCCGCCTGGCGAATCGCCTGGTTGACCATCAACGGATAATTTAATTTTAGTGGCGAATTGGGTTTTATTTCACTTTGGTCACGAACTAGATCGGATCTTAATTCGGTTAAGCCTTCCTTATTACGGGCGTTTGTCGTTCGTACCGGACAGCCTAATTCGTTTGAGAGTGTTTCCAAGCTGTAGTAGTGACCTGTCCGTTTTAGATCATCGATCATGTTGAGGGTAATGATCACGGGAACACCTAATTCCAGCACTTCGATTGATAGTAATAGGTTTCGCTTGAGTTGACTGGCGTTGGTGACGTTTAAGATTAAGTCAGGCGAATTGCCCAACAAATAGTTGGTGACCACTGATTCGTCCTTGGTAATGGGATTTAGGGAATAAACCCCTGGCAGATCAATGACTTTCGTATGTGAATGGCGAATTTGTCCGACCTTTTTTTCGACTGTCACACCAGTCCAATTGCCAACATACGCGTATTTATCAGTCAGTTCATTGAAAAGGGTAGTTTTGCCGGTATTCGGGTTGCCGAGTAAAGCGACAGTTGTCATAGTGGCGTGCCTCCCGTGAGCAGTTTAAACACCTGATAACGAATGCCAATCTTTTGATGGTCCACTTGAATGATGACTGGCCCATGAAACGGGTAAAAGCGTATGGCTTGTACGTTGCTGCCTACTTGCAGCCCCAGACTATGCAGGCGCTGAGTGGTTGCTTCATCAAGGCCGTTAAACTGCTTGATCATAAAGTGATTCATGGTGATCATCTACCTTTCAAGTGATATCAATAATATTCGCATATCAGTTAAATATTCATAGTCAGTAAAGAATATCTTTCACTGTATAGTATCTCATTATATGATTTTTTTAGGTATAAGGGAAATGCCTACTTTGAATAATATGAGAAAACAACTATAATCTAGAGATGTAATGAACAATATTCGCGTAGGAATAATTGGTGAATTCAGTCAAGGTAATATTCCAGCGATAACTGATCAATGGAGGATGATTTATATGGCGACACTTGAAGTGAAGGATCTGCATGTTGAAATTCAAGAAGAAAAAGACCAGACCCGCGAAATTTTAAAGGGTGTAAATCTCACAATGAATACGGGTGAAATTCACGCCATCATGGGACCGAACGGAACCGGTAAATCAACACTGTCACAAACCATTATGGGCAACAGTGCCTATCATGTTACTCAAGGCGATATTCTGCTGAATGGCGAAAGTATTTTGGACATGCCCGTTGATGAACGTGCACGTAAGGGTCTGTTTTTAGCAATGCAATATCCTGCTGAAATTCAAGGTGTGACGAATGCTGAATTCCTGCGCGCAGCGATCAATGCTCGTCGACCAGAAGATGATCAAATCTCAGTGATGGCCTTTTTAAAGGAACTAGATAAGAATTTGTCATTACTGGACATGAGTGAAGAAATGACCGAACGCTACCTTAACGAAGGCTTCTCCGGTGGTGAAAAGAAACGTAATGAAATCCTGCAATTATTGATGATTAAACCAGCCTTTGCTTTATTAGATGAAATTGACTCTGGGCTTGATATTGACGCACTTCAGGTTGTTTCCAAGGGTGTTAATTCTATGCGTGGTGATAACTTTGGTTCATTGATTATCACCCACTATCAACGGTTGCTTAACTACATCGTGCCAGACGTTGTGCACGTTATGATGGACGGCCGGATCGTCAAGAGCGGTGACGCAGATCTCGCCAAGAAGTTGGAGAGTGAAGGGTATGCTGGCTTGCGTGACGAGTTAGGGCTGGATGTTGATTTAGTTGACGATAATCGTTAAGGAGGGGTCGTTTTGATAAGTGCCGTTCAAGATTATGAAGCAGTAAAAACGGCAGTAAAAGCTGCTGCCAACGAGCACGGCGAGCCTCAGTGGTTTGTGGATCGTCGTCTTGCAGCTATTGATGCCATGCAAGATCTGCCATTGCCAGAAATGAAACGCTATGATTTTCATCGCTGGCCATTGATGGATAACATGTCACTGGATTTCAGGGAAAGTGATAAGCATCTCGCTGATGATTTACCTAAAGCTGATGACCAAATCCGGTTTGTTCAGGTTGGTCAAACGACCGTTGCCGTTAACTTACCGGATGAACTGGCAGCTCAAGGAGTCATTTTAACCGATATTTTTAGTGCGTTTCGTGAACATTCAGAGTTGACTAAAAAGTACTTTATGGAAAAAGTGACCAAGTATAACGAAAATAAATTAACAGCTTATCAACAAGCTTTTTTAAATTCCGGTATCTTTTTATACGTGCCAAAAGGTGTCGCAATTAAACAACCGATTGAGGCGTTTCTCATTCAGGATAGTACGGTTGAGCAAGCCATGGTGTCACACGTTTTGATTATTGCTGAAGAGGATAGTCAATTATCTTTCATTCAACATTTAACGACCAAGGGTGATGCTGCTAACGCCGCTCACTGTATGGTTGAAGTGGTGAGTGGGGCTAATAGCCGCGTTCACTTCTCTAGTGTGGATGAATTAGGTAAGCAGACTTATTCGTTTCTACATCGGCGAGCCAATCTCGGTCGTAACGCGCGCTTTGACTGGGCAATCGGAATCGTTAACGATCAGAATACACTGGGAGACATTACCAGCGAATTAATCGGTGAGGGTTCTCATTCTGAATCAAAGGTGATTGCGGTAACCACGGGTAAACAAAGTAACGGTATTAACAACCGGGTAGTTAACCGGGGCAAACATACTACCGCTAATATTTCTCAACGCGGTGTCCTGCTAGAAAAGTCTGAACTGGTCTTTAACGGTATTGGCGATATTATTCACGGTGCTTCCGGTGCAAATGCCGAACAGGAAAATCGGGTACTGATGATGTCCAATCAAGCCCATGGTGACGCCAATCCAATTCTGTTAATCGATGAAAATGACGTGATTGCTGGGCATGCAGCTAGTGTGGGTCAAGTTGACCAAAATCAGTTGTATTACCTGATGAGCCGTGGAATTGATAAGAATTTAGCACAACGATTGGTCATTCGAGGCTTCTTAGGGGCTGTTTTGGATGAAATTCCGCTACCAGAAGTCCGTCAAGAAATGATTGATATGATTGAAAGGAAGCTTGAAGATGGACAACACTTTGAGTAAATTGTTACAGGATTTTCCGATTTTAGATCAAAAAGTGAACGACGAACGCTTAGTGTATTTAGATAATGCCGCTACTGCTCAACGCCCAAACCAAGTTATTGAAGCGCTAACACACTTTTACCAGACGGACAACGCCAATGTTCATCGTGGCGTTCACACCCTGGCTGAAAGAGCCACAGCTGATTACGAAGCTGCTCGTCGTAAAATGCAAAAGTTTATTCATGCACCGGAACCAGAGGAAGTTATTTTCACTAAGGGTTGTACAGATGGCTTGAACTTAGTGGCCAGTACCTATGGTGAAGCCAATGTCTCTGCCGGTGACGAGATTGTGATTTCCATCATGGAGCACCACAGTAACCTGATTCCGTGGCAGCAATTGGCCATTCGTAAGGGTGCCACATTAAAGTACATTCATTTAACGGATAACGGGGAACTTGACTTAGAAGAGGCTAAGCAGCTCATTACTGACAAAACCAAAATTGTTGCGGTTGCTCATGCCTCTAACGTCATGGGAACGGTTAACCCAATCAAGCAGTTGGCTAAATTAGCTCATCAGCATGGGGCTGTTTTCGTTGGTGACGGGGCGCAAGCCGTTCCTCACATGGCAGTTGACGTGCAGGACTTAGACGTTGACTTTTACGCTTTTTCTGGGCACAAAATGATGGGCCCTACTGGTATTGGTATTTTATATGGTAAACGTGAATTACTAGAGGCAATGCCACCTTACCAATACGGCGGTGAAATGATTGGCTTTGTTCACGAGCAAGAATCTACTTGGGCGGAATTGCCTTATAAATTTGAAGCAGGTACCCAAAATATTGCCGGTGCAGTTGGCTTAGGTGCCGCCGCTGACTATTTAACCGGTATCGGTATGTCAACAGTTCGCGCTCACGAACAAGAACTAGTGAATTACCTATTGCCGAAGATGGAAGCTATCGATGGTGTTCAAGTTTATGGGCCACAAGACCCCGCCAAGCATACGGGTGTCATTGCGTTTAATCTAGAGAACTTGCATCCACACGATGTTGCTACAGCCTTAGACATGGAAGGTGTGGCAGTGCGTGCCGGCCATCACTGTGCACAGCCGTTGATGGCATATCTTGGGCTAACTGCTACAGCACGTGCTAGTCTGTATCTGTATAACACACAAGCAGACGCTGATCGTTTGCTTGTGGCACTTCAAGAAACAAAGGAGTTCTTCAATCATGGGTCTAGAGAAACTAAATAGTTTATATCGAGAAGTGATTTTGGATCACTCGGATCATCCGCATCACAAACATGCGCTGCCGGACGCGACTCATAAGATCACGCTGAAGAATCCGACTTGCGGTGATGTCATTAACTTGGATATCCAGCTGGACGATCAGGATAGAATTAGCGATATTGGGTTTACGGGTGATGGCTGTACCATCAGTCAATCCAGTGCCAGCATGATGACGGATGCTGTGATGGGCAAGTCCAAGGATGAAGCCTTGAACATGGCAAAGACTTTTTCCGACATGGTCATAGGTAAAAAACATCCTCAAAAAGATTTAGATGAACTTCAAGACGCCGCAATTTTAAGTAATATCATGACCTTTCCAGCGCGGATTAAGTGCGCAACACTTTCATGGTGGGCATTGCAGCGTGCATTGTTAAAACAGCCAGACGGCAATGTTGATGATTCTGAGAAGGAGGGGTAGCAAATGGCAGAAGGAACAGGTGCACAAAATGTCCCAGACATTGTTGCTAACGATAAAGATTATGAATACGGTTTTCACGACGATATCAAGCCAGCATATTCCACGGGTCGTGGGCTAACAGAAGAAACGGTTCGGAAGATTTCAGCTGAAAAAAAGGAACCTAAATGGATGCTGGACTATCGTCTGAAATCGTATGAAGCATACAAAAAGCTGCCCATGCCGGATTATGGTCCAGATTTGAGCGAGCTTGATTTAAAAAATATGCTTTACTATCAAAAAATGACCGATAAAAAGTACCGGGATTGGAATGACGTCCCTGATGATCTGAAGAAGACCTTTGACCGTTTGGGCGTGCCAGAAGCTGAACGTAGTTACCTTGCAGGTTCATCGGCACAATACGAATCTGAAGTGGTTTACCATAATATGCGAAACGATTTTGAAAAGCTGGGGATTATCTTCACCGATACCGATACGGCGTTGCGTGAATATCCAGAGCTGTTCAAAAAATGGTTTGGCAAGTTAGTTAAACCGACTGACAATAAGTTTGCTGCACTGAATGGTGCTGTTTGGTCCGGTGGTTCGTTTATTTACGTGCCAAAGGGTGTCCAAACTAAGACGCCAATTCAAGCTTACTTCCGTTTGAACGCGGAGAATTCTGGCCAATTTGAACGGACACTGATCATTGTGGACGAAGGTGCCAGAGTGGACTACGTGGAAGGCTGTACTGCACCGAACTATTCGTCTGATAGTTTGCACGCGGCGGTAGTTGAAGTGAACGTTGAAAAGGATGCTTATTGCCGTTACACAACGATTCAAAACTGGTCGGACAACGTCTATAGTTTGGAAACGAAGCGGGCCGCAGCTCAGGAGAACGCCACCATGGAATGGGTCGATGGTAACTTAGGCTCTAAGGTAACCATGAAGTACCCAAGCGTTTACTTGGATGGTGAAAATGCCCGCGGGACGATGCTTTCGATTGCCGTTGCTTCTAACGGTATCCGTCAAGATTCTGGTGCGCGGATGATTCATAATGCACCGAATACATCTAGTTCAATTGTCTCAAAGTCAATTGCTAAAACTGGTGGTGCTACCGATTATCGTGGGACGGTTCGTTTCACAAAGAAGTCGGATGGTTCAAAGGCCCACGTTGAATGTGACACGATCATCATGGATGACCAGTCATCGTCAAACACGATTCCGTATAACGAAATTTATAACGGCAATGTGGCCATGGAACATGAAGCAAAGGTCTCAAAGATTTCGGAGGAACAACTGTACTATCTGATGTCTAGAGGGATTTCGGAGTCAAAGGCGACTGAAATGATTATTATGGGCTTCGTGGAACCCTTCACTAAGCAGCTGCCGATGGAATATGCGGTTGAGTTGAACCGGTTGATTAGTTTTGAGATGGAGGGGTCAATAGGTTAGGTGCAAGGTGCGAAAAGAAGGCGGTTAGAGAGCGGAGTGTAAGGCGGTAACGGCAAAAATCCCGAACTTGGATTTATGCCGTTACTGACTTACATGCAGCTCTCTGCCTGTAGTAGCCCGATTAGAGTAAGGTGCGAAAAGAAGGCGGTTAGCGACCGAAGCACAAGGGGCTCTACCATAAACCCCGAACTTGGGTTTGTGGTAGAGCCCCTTGTGCGCAGGTCGTTGCCTTCTTGTAGCCCGATTAGGCTAGATAGAAGTAAGACCACAAAGTAAAAGAGCTTAATCAAAAATTAATAGTAGCAGGCTCTCTGCTACTATTTACATACGCAATAAACAATATAGGAGGCAATCATGAAAGTATTAACACCAGATACAACAGTATCAGAGGGACCAGATCGAATGATGGTAGAGCACCATTTATCCATCGTTAGGTTAGTTTTACCCAAAGGTTTTACCATTAAACGTCATCGCTCATCAATGACTGTGACTGTCGTGGCAATCAAGGGCTCAATTCAGTTTCATACCGACGATGAAGTTACCACGTTGGTGCCAGGAAAAGCAGTTGTGATGCAACCTGGTGAATTTCACTGGTTGGAAGCACCCGATGAAGCAGGCCAAGTGATGGTGGTTCATGGAGTACTAGCAGATTAATTAGAAGTTTAAGGACTCAGGCAATGGTTTTGATTGCCTGAGTTTTTTGATTAATTGATTTTACGATTTGAAATTGAAATAAAAGGGAAATTAAAAAATATTCTGAAAATAGATATTGAAAATAAAACATTATTTTATATAATTAATGTTTTATTTATAACATATATTAGATAATAATGACTTTAAATTCCCTGGAAGTTTTGACAATAAACTTTCTTGTGAAGCCATTAATAATATACCATGCGCGTTCTACTTAAATTTCGCTTTGATAATATCTTATATTTAATAATAATCATTAGTGTTCAGTAATTTATAATGTTTGAAAAGCGCTTTCATTTATTATGAAAGTGGCGTAGTCTAAATGAGCAATACTATTTCAACTATATTTGAAAGTGGGGATGGATAAATGGGTTGGTTTGGGAAGCACAACCAGCATCAATTGCGTAATGGGCTACTTATAACATTGGTAACCTTGGGAATGTTTGGCTTAGGTGGTCAGACGATTGTTCAGGGGGCTGAAACCAGTTCTCAGGCAACTGTTACAACTGCTGCATCGCAAAGCACACTGACACTATCTCAGTATGAACACTCAACTGCGTCACAGTTAGCCGCAATGGTCCGTAGTAACAAGGTCACCAAACAGCAACTGATCAAGTTAGCTGTTCAAAAGATCAAGCAGGATAACCCGCAGTTAAACGCTGTTTTAACTTTACGGGAAGATAAAGCTTTGAGTGAAGCTGATGCAATGAAGGATACGGGTCAGCCGTTTTACGGGGTGCCAATTTTAATCAAAGGATTGGCACAAGAATTAAAGGGCGAGCCAGCTACCCAAGGGCTTCCATATTCTAGTGACCGAGTTGCAAGCTATACCAGACCATTTGTAGCTAAGCTGCAGAGTCTAGGTTTCGTTGTCATCGGTCAGACAAATTATCCCGAACTGGGATTGATCAATGTCACTACATCAAACTTATACGGGACTGCTTCAAATCCGTGGAATACTTCGAATAATCCTGGTGGTTCATCTGGTGGTGCGGCTGCTAGCGTGGCAGACGACATGGTGCCCATAGCAACGGGCAACGATGCCGGTGGGTCGATTCGAATCCCGGCTTCATGGTCAGGTTTGATTGGTCTCAAGCCAACCTCTGGCATGATTACCGGTGATAGTGCGACCAGTTCAATGGCTAGTTTTGCTGAAACTAAGTCAATGGCAGATACTGAAACGCTATTCAATAATATGTTGAGCGGAAAGGTGACTGACGAGCCAGCACCTAGCGACTTGAAACAAGAAACCATTGCTTATTCAACGAAGTCACCCGTTGGAACGCCAGTCAGTCAAGATGCTGTCGATGCGGTTCAGCAAGCAGTTTCGTTCCTTAAAGCTCAGGGCTTTAACGTTAAGCAAGTCGACAGTCCGGTTGACGGTAAGGCGTTAATGATGGCTTATTATAAGTCAGGTACCAGTAGCGGATTTGCAGCAAATTCATTTGCACGAAGTAAGTTCAAGCGAGACTTAGGCCCAGATGACGGCAGCATCATGACTTATGCCTTGTATGAAGCAAGCAAGAAACTTAACCCGGCTACCGATGGTGTTCAGGTTCAACAAACCATTGCAACTGCCAGACAGCAAATGAGCGATTTTCATAAACAGTATCCAATTTATCTGACGCCGACGACTGCAACCACTGCGCCAAGCAATGATGATCCAGCCTTTTTGCCGGAATACGTTGAAAAGCTACGGCATATCGGTTCATTAGACAGCGCTCAGCAAATGCAGTTGATCTATGATGCCTGGCTTCATGGACTGACTAAGACACCATTTACACAATTGGCTAATCTGACTGGAGAACCAGCAATTAGTTTGCCGACCTACGTGAGTGCCAATAAGATGCCATTGGGGATTCAACTCCAAGCTGCTAAAGGACAGGATCAGACATTGATTGCCTTAGGAAAATTATTTGAATCTAACGGTCAGTTCAAGATGTTGGATGATCAAAAGCAGGCTGATCAATCAAATAATAATTCATCAGAAAGTCAGTCTTCCACGCCAACCGTGCCTGATTCAAACAATCAAGCGAGTCAAAATAATCAGGGCAGTCAAGATAGCTCTAGTCAGTCGAATAATCCGGTTAAACAACCTAGTCAACCAACTAAAAAGACAGTTGATTTCCCGCGTTTTGTCTATGCTAAAACGGGTATCAATGTATATCGGGATGCAAACCTGACTAAGCGGGTACAGCACTTCAATAAGCAACCAAGGACTAAAGCAGTCACGTTTAAAGTTGAAGGCGTGGCACACTCTAAGAACGGAGCTTTACGCTACAAAGTAAAAAATGGCTACATTTCTGCTAATGCCAAAATTATCGCGGGTTTGTACTACAAGACCCTACCAAAACGAATTAAAGTGATTGCGACTAAGGGGATTTACGAGTATCCACATGCTACTTTCAGGGTTAGTCAACGACAATCACACCTTAAAAAAGGAACGGTTGTTACCGCCAAACTGATTAAGCAGAATGGTCAGATGACTAAGATTCAGTTAACCTCAGGAAAATGGATCACCGCAAATAAGAAGACAATCATTAAAGTTAACTTTTAAGTTGTTTACAATAAAAACCGCTGTTACTTTTAACAAAGTAGCAACGGTTTTTGGTTTCTAGTAGTCACTTTTTACCAACTTACTATAGGCGGTAATGTAGCCATTATCGATTTTGTAGCGCTTCAGTGATTTAACGTGGTAGTTATAGCCATCGCTGTAGTCCCAGTTAAGGATACTGAACGACCTTGGCGTTACTTTCTTGAAGTGCTCAAGCTTAATGGTTAAATCCAGATCACCGTAACGATTGAGCGCTTTAAGTTTGGTTGCACGTTTTGGTTGCGGGATGGTGCCCATTTTGACGAGAATTTTACTTGCTGTGACAATTTGGCCGTTAGTAAGGATGAAGCGGGTGGCTGTCTTATCCTTGAGGATGCCAGCGACTTTTAGAACGGTGCCTTGACCATAGTGGGCTAATTTACCCGTAAGATCGTTGTTAGCGTAACCGTTAATGCCCTTTGGATTAATCACCGTAATTGTAGCTGGAACGATGTGGTAGTAGGCGCTGCGAACGTATTCGGGATCAGCTGTAATATACCCGATCAAGCCGTAGGTATCACTCTTAGAGTTGATGTCGCGTACCAGATAGCGCAGTCGGTTTTGACTGTCACGAACCGTATCAATCACCATGAAACGGGGACAGTAAATCCGTGGCTTCTTCACATAGGTCATGATGATGTTATCGCTGGTAAAGTTAGCAGTGGTATGCAGGCTGATTTCTTTCATGGCATAAATGACTTTTGCTGGAACCTTCTCTGGAGTAATGTCGCCTGGCTTACCAGTTGGTGGCGTCACATCGGGCGTTTCTGGCGGAACGACATTGATGCTATTTACGGTGTAAATCAGATAAAGTCCAGTTTGCAGTTCACCAAGGACGGTTGGTAGAGCCAATGTTTCGCCGCTCACCGTACGCACATTTGAAAACTGGTAACCAGGAATGGCTTGCTGAAGTTCAGTTAGATTGGCAGTAGTAAACGGATCTTGATAATTACCGGGAATCTGCTGAGTATGCGCAATTGTCTTACCGTTGTCATCCAAGTAGTAAACCGGCACGGTGACTTTGATTGGCTGATAGATGACGTGCAGACCGCTATCGTTGATTTCTCCATACGTGATTGGTAATGAAAGTGGGTTGCCTGCATTGTCTTCAAAATGATCGAAGATGTAGCCAGGCAGATTAGGGATGTTCATTTGTTCAGAGGTCAGTGAATCGCTTGAGTTGCCATGAATGGTAGTTGGTGGCTGAATTTGATTGCCATTTGGATCAACGTAGTGAATGGTGACGGTGATGTCAGTTGGCACTTCGTTTGCGCTGTATACAAGTTTGATACCGTTAGTGATAGTGCCTAGTGTCACCGGTAGGCTGAGTGATTTGTCAGTGGCGTCTTGTGCTTCAACGTAGGTATACCCGTTAATTGGCGTTACCAGTTCAGCAATCTTATCTGTGGTGAGCTGGTCCAGATAGTTACCACTGATTTGACTTGAATGGGCAATGGCATTATTTTCGTTATCAACGTATTGAACCGGAATGGTAACCTGAATCAGTTGATAGATAACTTGGATGTTACCTTTAATGGCGCCGAAGGTAGTTGGTAAAGTAATCGTTTCACCGGTGTCATCAGTAATTGAATTAATTGCATATCCAGTAATATTAGGTATCTGTAGTTGATTACGAGTGAGGGTTTCAGTAAATTTGCCGGTAATCGATACAGTCTGGCTAAGTTCACTACCATCTGGTCCCATATATTTAACGGGAATGACCACATCGTTTTCACTGTAGATAAGTTTAATTCCGGCTGGCTCGATATCACCTAATTGAATTGGTAGGATTAGCACATTACCAGTTGAATCTTGGGTATTCGAATAAAGGTAGCCATTAATTGAAGGCGCCATTGCTCTGATTTGTTCTTCGGTGAGCTGATTGAGATAGTTGCCAGTGATCGGTGCTGAATTGCCAATAACAACACCATTAGTGTTAATAATCTGAACAGGAACTGTTACTTGAATCGGCTGATAAGTGACCTGAATGGATCCTCGAATCGCACCAAAAGTAGTTGGAAACACGATAGGATTGCCAGTACCATCGGTAATTTGATCAATGGTGTAGCCAGTAATCGCTGGTAGTTCCAACGATTCACGGCTCAACGTGCCAGTAAATTTATCGTCAATGGCAACAGCGGGACTAAGTTCATTACCATCAGGGTCTACATATTTAACGGAAATAACTACATCGTTTTCACTGTATACAAGTTTTATTCCAGCAGGATCGATTTCACCCAGCTGGATCGGCAGGGTTAGTGCCTGACCAGCTGAATCTTGAGTATTCGAATAGAGATAGCCGTTCACTGAGGGTGCTAATACTCTGATTTGGTCTTCGGTGAGCTGATCAAGATAGTTACCGGTAATCGGTAGTGAGTTCCCAATCACATTACCGTGCGCATCAACAATTTGAACGGGTACGGCAACTTGAATGGGTTCGTATACCGCCTGTAACTGTCTACCGACTAATTCGCCGAAAGTAGTCGGTAGTGTTATCTGGTTACCATCTTGGTCATGGAGATTATTAAGTGTGTAACCGGTAATCGTGGCGATTTGAGCAGCCGTCAGTTGGTGAGTTGCCAGTTCTTCGATTAAATTAGATGATAGAAGCGTTTTACCGTCTGAATCAACGTAGGTAATTGGTATCGAAATTTCATTTTCATTATAAATGAGGGTAATGCCACCTCTGATCTGTTCGGTACTCATTGGAAAAGTAATCGGGTTGCCGGTGCTATCTTGGATTTCTTTAAAAGTGTAATTTTTGATTGCAATCTCTACATCACTAATTTGTTCAGGGGTTACATCAGCATTGATTGGGCTATCGAGATTGCCGTCCTCCGCAATTTTATGATTACTTGAATCCCGGTAATGAATAGGAATGGCAATTGAGTTTGGTGCATAAACATAGGTGAGTCCATCGCGAATGGTATTAAATGTGGCGTCGGCTGAGAAAGGCTGATGATTGGTGAGCTCAACGTGATCGAAGGTATAATCCGGGATATTGATTTGATTGTCGCTGATGAAATTATTAGGTAGTACTGCATTAACAACACCAGATAGCGGTACGGACGGATGAATTTGATTGCCTAAGTTATCAATGTAATTCAAGTTGATTGGCAACGTGTTTCCTTTATAAACCAGAGTTAAGCCAGCTTGTAAGTCGGCGTAGGTCATGGGTGTTGTGATTGGCGTGCCATCATGGGTTTCGTAGTGATCAAAAGTATAGTCCGGAATTTCAATCTGGCCGATGTTACTTTCTGGAGAAACTGTGCTAAGGGTTGTGCCGGTAATAGACCCACTTTGAGACAGTGTAGTTCCAAGATTATCCTTATAAGTGAAATTGATAGTGGCTGCATCAGGCGCGTAGACAAGTCGCAATTGAAAGCCATTAACTAAATAGGGCACATCGGTTGTTGTTTCGGGTAAAACTGTTGTCGTACCGTCTGTTGCAACGATTTCAGCAGAAGTATAGTGGAAATTGCTGATTGAAGTTGCTTGATCTTTAAGGCTTAGATTGGTGGTTGTAGATTGGTCAACAGTTGTTTCTAAAGTAAGTGGGACAAAAGTATGATTTGAATCATAATACCCGCGCTGTATCGCTAGTGGACTCGTTGGGGCGAATAGGACGGTTAGATTTTGCGGGTCAGTCGCATAAGTGCCAGTAACTGGGACCGCTTTAGCAAGACCGTTGTTCGCTACGTAATCAGAATAGTTGCCCGTACCGTCCAAGACTAGATAATTGCTGCCGTATTTATCTAATAGCCATTCCAACGGATAAGTCGTGTTGGGGTCAGTCAAGACATTGTAAGCCTCATTTACAGGACCGCTCAGTGGCGTTGACGTTGCGACTTCTTCCTGTTGACCATTTGGTAGTAGATTTTCATAATTTACGTTTGTCGTTCCATAATCGTCACTAATAATGTAGGGGATGGATACCCAGACATCGAAGGCTGAACCGTCATTACCGTCCATGTAGAAGGTATGGGCCGCAGAAAGCCAACCAACGTTACCTGCAGGTGGTGTTAGCAAGTTATAAAAAACGATAGTGTGATTATCTTCGCTCACTGCGTCCGCTGTACTTGCTTTAAACTGTCCAGCTACTTCAAGATCGAAGTCAAAACCATCTGAGGGAATCATATGACTCAAGGATCCATCTGCACCTTTAACGTTATAGGTGACTTCGACACTTGTGGTTCC
The DNA here is from genome assembly GCF_059704265.1 of Secundilactobacillus sp. MJ173. Lineage (NCBI taxonomy): Bacteria > Bacillati > Bacillota > Bacilli > Lactobacillales > Lactobacillaceae > Secundilactobacillus > Secundilactobacillus sp. MJ173. Next base: position 4,136 of record NZ_BAAKGN010000044.1, on the reverse strand, counting down.
AGGATTAAGAACAAGCAATGGTAAACTAATGCCATTGTAGCGTGAACTTCCTATGCTATTTCTATTGTTAGGGTCAGTGGGATTTGGCTGTGTCCATTTGCTACTGAAACCACTAATATCACTAATCTGATTAAAACTTAATTCAATATTTTGCAGATTAGGATTAGCCCTTAGCGCAGAAATGTTTTGAATAGATGTGTATAAAAGACGGACACTTGTTAAGTTAGGTATTTTTCCTAGAGCACTGATATCCCATAAGTGACTCTGGATATCCCCATCATATTCCTGTTCAGAAACGTCAGAATTTACGGTGAAATTAATGGTGTTCAAATTTTGCGCATATTGAAGGCCTTCCAGAGATTGCGTCTGGACCAACGCTGTATAAGTAAGTGTGGGGGTCAGGTTAGTTGAACTAGTTTGCTGGGATGCCTCCGTTACAGTGAAGTCTGTTAGGTTACTTAAATTTGATTTTGAAAAAAGATTTTTAAAAGCCGCCCAACTTCGATATTGAGTCGTATATTTTGTTGACCAAAGTAGGTACTGAAGCCAAATATCAGGCATCCACTCATCAATGTAATACGCGCCTGTTGTTGGATCTACACCATTAGCGTTTGTTGGAATGTTAGCGGCGAAGGCACTACCTTGCCATGCTCCGTCAGAGGCGTCTTTTAAGCTACCATGATAGTTAGCCAGCTGATTATAGATATTAATATCACCGTCGATAGTGTAGTAATAGTTGTTCGTAGCCTTAATGGCGTCTTTACCATCGGTGGGAACGGGAACGTTTAATTTGATGTCGCTGACTGGTTTAACACCCAAAGCATCGGGCGCAATGACGGTAGCGTTTTGTGGATCAGCAGCGAAGGTCGTTGGCGTTTCTGCGGTTGATACTGGTGCTTCTGTGCTACTAGGGTTACTTGTATCGGACGAGGTCGTTGTATCATCAGTCGTCGGTATCGTTTCTTCAGCGGGTGTGACGCTAAAACTAGCGGTTGAAGTATTCGTTGATGAACCAGATTGATTAGCTGTTTCCGTGGCATTGGAGTCACTAGAACCATTAATTTCTGTTGTTGCCGAGCCCGTCGTGGGTTGAGAAACATTACTGTTTGATTCTTGTAGCTGATTAACCCCAGTAATAGTTGACGATACTTTAATACCAACACTTTTCAGTGATATACTATCATTTAATACAGTTGAAGTTGTTCGTAATACAGTACTAGTAGTCGGTTGCTCGGTTGTTTCTGTTGCGTCGTTAGCAGTGGTCGAATCTTCCGGAGTAGCAGCTTTTACGTTAGTCGTTGTGACACGACCGAAAAAGAGTCCCGTTGAGACTAATGCAATCACGTATAAATAATGGCCGGGGAATCTTTTAAATGAATCATTTAAACGATATTTTGCCATCATAATCAGTCCTTTCTCTCATAAATCAAACATTCTCTTAAAGCAAGGACATAATAGCACATTTACTTGACTTTGACGTATAATTGGCTTGTTATTCTACGGGTTATTCGGCAGTCATTGCAACCATCAAAATACAGGCTGGTAAACGTTTACATGTTTGCTATAATGGACTTGTTAGATACTAGGAGGAAAAGTTATATGACAGAGGATATGCACAATGGTAACCTTTATTTACCAATGGATAAAGCGATTTTAAAGGAACAGGAAGCTGCTCAAGAACTGCTTTATGATTTTAATCAGACGCGGCCTGGTGACCACGAGGGGCGTCAACGGTTGCTTAAACAGATGTTTGCTGAAATTGGTGAGGATACTTATATTGAACCGCCACTGCATTCGAACTTTGGTGGTAAGCACCTGCATTTTGGCAGTCACATTTATGCTAATTATAATTTAACTGCAGTTGACGATACTCACATTTACGTTGGTGATCACACCATGTTTGGTCCTAATGTGACCTTAGATTCGGCGACCCACCCAGTTTTGCCGGAACTGAGAGAAAAAGAATACCAGTATAATCTACCTATTAGAATAGGGCGTAATTGCTGGTTCGGTGCGGGGGTCATCGTCTTGCCAGGAATAACCATCGGTGATAATTCTGTCATCGGTGCTGGTAGTGTTGTGACTAAAGACATTCCAGCTAACGTAGTGGCGGTGGGAACCCCTTGTCGTGTGATGCGAGAAATTAACGAACACGATCGTCAATATTATCATCAGCAACGAGAAATTAATTGGTCGAAAATTAAATAAGTGGATAGTAAAAAGCGTTCGAAAATACAATTCGAGCGCTTTTTATTTTAGTATTTGTATTTCTTCAGTGAAGAATCGCTACATTTTCATATCGTATTTACTATAAGAATCCATGCCAGCCATCCACAAATCTTTTGGATCGATACCGCGTTCTTCAGCGAATGCGTTCATTAAAGTTTCCATATCCATTAGCTTGTATTTAGGCATTGGTTTGCCTGCTTCATAGGTTTGAATTTGAGCCATCATTCCGCCATCTTCATGTTCAATAATGTGGCAATGGTACATGTAAACACCGGGTAGATCAAAGCGAACTAGAAGACGAACGGTTTCGCCTGGGTTGACCCCAACAGTGTCTTTAAAACCGTGCTCGTTGGGGTATGGTGCGTGACCATTACGGGAAATCACTAAGAACTCAGTGCCGTGAACGTGGAAGGGGTGTACCATCCCGGAGTCCTCCTCGTTAGTGTTGGTGATATCCCAATACTGACTTTGACCGACTGGCTGAGTGGCATCAATGCGTTGCATACTGAATTTCTTGCCATCCAACATAACGGCTTCGTCCATTCCACTCATTTCAATTTTACGAACGGGTGTTTTAGGATCGACTTCTGGTTTGTTAATGGTCAGCAGATGATCTGGGAGGGTCGTTGTATCCTTGGCAAATTGGTGAATTTTAAATTTTAGAATTGGCACATCATCGCTGAATAGCGTGACAGTTTGACCTTCGTGATAGTTGGCAAAATCAACTACGATTTCAGCTCGCTCGGCACAGGTCAGCATCAAGTGGTCCATGTAAACTGGTTCGGGAAGAAGGCTGGAATCACCTGCGATTTGAGCGAATTTCAGGTTATCTGAAAAGTGCAGCCGCCATTCTCTACGGTTAGCGCCATCTAGGATTCGCAGCCGCAATTTTTGAGTGGTGACATCGAAAACTGGGTTAACCGTTCCGTTGATGAGAGCAGTTGGCCCTTGCACACCATCTGGATCATAGTCAGCATGGTAGTCTAATTGATTATCCTCGTGGAATCGACGATCTTGCAAAACCAGCGGGATATCATCCACGCCGTAGTTGTGTGGCAAAGGTAGGGAATTGATGTGATCGTCAGTTACCAGGACCATGGTTGCTAGGCCGTGCCAAACCTGTTCGGCAGTTGATGGGCACGGATGAGCGTGTAACCAAGTCGTCGCGGCGGGCTGATCTAGGGTGAAATCAATGTGCTTGGTTTCACCCGGATAAACGGGCGCATGGCAACCGCCATCAACGTAGGGACCGGAGACAATTAGGCCATGCCAATGAAAAGTTGTGAGCTCTGGTAAATGATTTTCCAAGGCTACATGAATGTGCTTACCAACAGGGTAAACGATGGTCTGTCCAAGGATGCTGGCGTTATAGCCCCAGGTTTTCGTCTTTTTACCGGGCAAAATTGCGGTTTCGCCAGCTTGAGCCGTTACTGTATACCAAATATCAGTATCGGTTTCTTTATCCGGTTTTAAAAGTGCGGGGATCGCCAATGGTTTTTCGGGGGCAGTGGCCGGTTCTAACGGAACGTAACCACCGTCATGAGTATTGAATGCAGGTTCGTCAAAAAAATAATCGTGATAGATTTCTTCACTCATCATTTATTTCTCCTCTCATATTCTTTTCTATTATATCGCGAAACGGTGAAATATTGTAAAATTGCGACACTTTTTAAGGAATACCTAAATAATTTGTACTATACTAGCAAACGAAAGAGGGAAGTTTGATGAACAAGATGTCAAAGGTTTTTTTGTGGTTGGTGTTTACATTGAATATCGTTTTGATCGGTCTGTTGCTTAGCATGAACAATATGGCCGCAATGTGGATGATGGCGGTGATTATGGGACTTGATTCAGTAAGTTCATTAATTGCTGTTTACCGTAAAAAAAACGATGACTAAAAAGCAGTC
>NZ_BAAKGN010000043.1:0-14809 GCF_059704265.1 Secundilactobacillus sp. MJ173 | reverse complement strand
GATCTATAACTTTTTATAAGTTATCAGTAGCAGGATTCGATGAACTTATCATTTTGGGCAACAACCCCACAGGTTCAAGAGCAACTCAAACAGTTACAACGTTACCTGCTTAAAACCATTGACCTGCCAGACCAACCCATACATAGTAAAATACTAAAACTTCTTCAGTCGGGTGGCAAGTTCCTGCGACCGGGCATTTTTTACCTGTTTGCCGAACTGGGTCCCAACCATGATCAAAACCAGTTATTAGCTGGTGCCAGTGCTCAGGAACTCTTACATCTGGCACTTAAATTCCACGACCAAATTTCCGATGACAAGCTGAAAATTCCGAATTCCGGTCACAATCAGCAGCGCAATGCCATTTACGCCGGAGATTATTTGTTTACCCGTTACTTTGAAGAAATTTTGAAGACGGCGCCTTCCTCATCCGAATTTTCTGATCATTTAAGGGCCATGCAACGCATTCTAACTGGCCATTTAGACCAGCTTCAGCACCGTTTTGATTTCACCGAAACTGTAGCCGACTATTTTACAGAAATTAATCAGCGCACTGGTGAAGCTTTTCAATTCAGCGCTGAACTGGGTGCTAAAATTGCGGGTGCAACCCCTGAACTTGTTACGCTTAGTGCTGAATTGGGAACAACGATTGGCAGTGCATATCAAGTTAGCCAGGACATTCAACTCGCTTTTAATGATCAACAGGCCTTGCTGGCTAACCTGCAAAATGGTCAGTACCCGCTACCGGTTATTTTGAGTATGAACCAGCCAGAGATTCAGCGATTGCTTGAAAAGCGTCAAGAGTTAACGCTAAAAGACGTTCAGTTGGTTCAAAGCCAACTCGACCAATCTGCAGTCGAAGTCCAGTACCAGCGTCTAACTGCCCATATTGATGACCTGCTAACTCAACTGCCTACAGGAAAGGCGCAAACGGATTTGCGGCGGTTTGTTGGGCGGCTGCTTTAAACGTGTTCAGGAGAGCAGAGAGTTGCATGTAAAGAACCCCAGCACAAATCCCAAACTCATGGAGTTTTCCTTTTACTTTGCCGAAATGCGTTCACACAAGCAGAGAGTTGCAAATAAGGCGCAGACCACAAAAATCCAAACCCGGGATTTCTGCGGTCTGCGCCTTATTCTCCACTCTCTAATCGCTTGCGTTCACACTCTTTTACTTCCCCTCATCCAACTCATACAATTTCCTAAACCGTGGTTCATCCTGATACAGCGCCCGTGGTGTCCCCTGCATATCAAAGCCGCCATCTTCCAGAAAACGTACCTGATCCACGTGGTCAATACCAGCCAAATGGTGCGTTACCCAAATAATGGTCTTATCGTGCAGGACTTTAAACACCGTATCCAATAACTCCCGTTCAGTGATGGGATCCAGACTGACCGTGGGTTCATCCAGCACAATGATCGGCGCGTCCTGCAAGAGAATCCGCGCCAACGACAGCCGTTGCCGTTCACCACCAGAGAACCGCGAGCCAGATTCCTGAACTTCTGTATCGTACCCATCCGGCAGAGACTCAATCAACGGCTTAAGTTCCACGGCTTCAACTGCGGCTTTAACCTGTTCATCGGTTGCGTCCAGATTACCCAGCCGAATATTATTCATGACTGACGTATCGAACAAGTATGGTTGCTGATCCAGCACCCCAAAAAGCTGCGCCCGCTGGTCCTGCAGCTCACTGACCGGTGTCCCGTTAATGGTGACGGTACCCCTTGTGGGTGTCTGATCACCTAACAATAGTTTCAACAACGTACTCTTCCCCGTTCCACTGGGTCCTAGGAGTGCGATTTTTTCGCCCCGTTTGATCTTCAACGACACGTCTTTGAGAATTTGCTTATGGTCACCCGGATAACTAAAGGTCACATGATCAACCTTGATTTCGTCAACTGGTTCAGTCAACTTCGTCTGAGCAACCCGTTGAGGCTGATCGTTGGACAGCTGATTGACCCGTTCAATGGATTGCTGATAAACCGGCCATTCACTGGCACCCTGGCTGACTTCCAGAAACGGTTCCACAATCGGAAACAGTGTCAGTGCGAAGGCGGCGATCCAATTAGCCATTCCCTTGCTGGCTGTGAAAAAGGTTCCCGACCAGATCAATAACGTCAGTACCGCCAGCATGAAGAAGAACTGGACACCAAAGCCACGCCACCACTGGAAGAAATGATCCTTGCGCCGCAGTGCGGCAATCTGCTTGATGGGCTTATTCTGCAATGTCATAAAATCCTGGTAACGGCCAGAGATTACCCAATCAGTTAAGCCCAGTACTTCATCCGTTAAACTGGTATAAAAGTTGGACTGAATCTGTTTTTGCTTAAATTCACGGGCACCGTTGACTGCTACGGAAAGCAGTGGCATCACTAACACGATCACGCCAAGCAACAGTGCCATCAGTAAGGCTACCGGCCAGCTAAACACGCCCACACCAATAATGATGATCAAATATAATAGCCAGCCAATGACGATGGGAAAAACCGTCCGCAGATACAAATTTTCAATGTGGTCAATGTCATCTGCTAGGATACTTAAAATATCCCCAGTTTGGTGGGTCTGCTTGATGGCGGAAGCCTTCACTTCCACAGCTTGATATAACTTCTTACGGAAATCAGAAACGATCCGCAGTACCCAATTATGAGAAGTCAGCCGTTCCGAATAACGGAAAACCGGTCGAGCAACCCCAAACGCCCGTGCCAAAACTACCGGCACATAGATATAAATAATGGAGTCTGGCCGCCGTGCCGCTTCACTGATCAAATAACCAGAGTTAAACATTAACGCAGCAGCAGAAAGAAAGGTCATCATGCCAAGGAACAGCACCATTATCAGCAGCCACTTATACTTACGCAGGTAAGGCATGACCCAGGTATCATGAGCAAATGTCTGTTTAATCGAGTGCATGTAATCCCCCCATTTCAGCACGCAATTTCGTGTATGGCCCATCATGTTTCGCTAATTCGGCAGGTGTCCCCTGTTCCACTAACTGACCATGATCCATGACCAACACATAATCCATCTGGTTGATCCAGTGCAACCGGTGGGTAGCGAAGAAGACTAGCCGGTTATCCAATAAAGGCAGCATATCTTCCTTCAAAGCAGCTTCAGTTTCGATGTCCAAGTGAGCAGTGGGTTCATCAAACAGCAAAATTTTTCGGCTGTCATCCAGAAAAGCCCGGGCTAACGCGATTCGTTGTGCCTGTCCGCCACTGACACCACGAGAACCTTCACCAATCATGGTGTCTAACCCAGCCGGCATTTCAGCAATCCAGTCTGATAGTCCCGCTTTGTCACAAGCTTCCTGAATGGTCGCATCATCAGCATTCGGCTGATAAAAACGAACGTTATCACGAAGCGTTGCGTGGAACAGGTACGGTGCTTGTGGAATGTAAATGCTGTTATGTTGCCAGACTTCCTGACTTAAATGTGCCAGTTTCTGCCCATTCAAGCTCACATGACCTGGTTCATCCGGCGTCAGAAAGCCACCGATGAGGTTAATCAATGTGGATTTACCAGAACCAGAGGCACCGATAATCCCCACTTTTTTAAAACCGTGAACTTCAAAAGAAAGGTGATTCAGTGTTGGCTGATCTGCGTCTTCATAAGTCAGCGAAACCTCGTCAAATTTAATCGCAGAATCATCCTGCCAAGTTAACTGTTTCAGTTCGTCGCGGTGCTTGGTTTCAGGTGTTTCCAAAACGTCTAAAACAGCTTTCAGCGCGTTTTTACCATTCAATGTCGCATGATAGTCGTTGGCAAAGTTGCGAACCGGCAAAAAGTAATCTGGTGCTAGCGTTAAAATGGTCAGCGCCGGTAATAGCATAATTTTACCGTCCATTAAATCAAAGCCTAAAAACACCGCCACCACGGCAACTGACAGTGTGGTGAAAAAGTCCAGCGCGAAGGTGGACGTCATGGCGATTCGCAGCGTTGCCATGGTCTCCTTGCGGTAATCTTCACTCACCGAATACACGTTATTGGCATACCGTTTGGACAGTCCCAACTGTTTCAGTGTGCCGAGTCCTCTTAGGGTATCCACAAAATTATTCGACAACCGCTGATACCCCGCGTACTGCCGGTCCGCTTTACTCTGAGCCGCCAAGCCGAGAATGATCATGAACAAAATAATAACCGGATAAATGACCAGCAAAAAGGCGGCTTCTTTCCACTGCAAAAAAGCAATGTAGAGCAAAATAACCCACGGGGTAATCCCCATGTCCATTATTTTAATGATGATCAGCATCAAATAAGTCTGCACCTTGTCGATTCCTTCAAGGGCCATGGTGACTGTATTACCCGTGCCGTTTTTCTCAACCAAACTTGGTCCCAGACGAAATAATTTTGTCATCAGTTGTTCACGCATCTCCCCTGTGGTCTTCTCCACAAAGGGATAAAACGTCCGGTTCTGCGCCACCGTAATCAGATGACGGCATAAGAAGCCCAGTACAAAAACAGCGGTCGGAACTGCGATGGTTACTAGCGGCTTCAGCTCCCATAACTGAACTACAGCAATCGATAACGCCCGTGCCTGAACCACGACCATGACGGCTTGAATCAGCGTCAAAATCGCGATCATGATAATCCGGGGTGTAATTCCCGGAATTTTAAATAAACGCTTATCTATCAAGTTACTCCCCTCCAATACTATACAAAGTATAGTGTATCATTAAACCGCTTTCATGTACTATGATTTGTGCGTGAGTTAATTGTACAAATGCCACTTTTAACTAAAAAATTCCCGAGCTCTAAATTCGAACTCGGGAATTTTTTTAAACACCTATTTAAACGCTAAGCAGCTTTTGGACTCTTAAGCCGTTTGTAAAAGACCCAGTAACTCCAAATGAAGTAAACCAGAACGATCGGCAGAATCGAGAAAGCAACAATCGTCATAATATGCAGTGTATACGGTGAACTAGAAGCATCCTTAATCAAAATAGAATGGGCACTGTTCGTGGCAATCATGACCCGTGGGAATAACCCGTTAAAAATCAAGACCACGATGCTGATCAGCGATAGTCCGCTAGCAATAAAAGCGGTCCAATTATGAGCTTTCAAAACACCCCACCATGCGATTAAAGTCAGCAGTACGAGCACAATCAAGATTGACCAAGTGGTTGCCGGCTTCTTTGCGAAGAAATCAGTTGAGATGTATAGCAGCACAACGAACAGCACTTCACCCACAATCAAAACGGGGTATAAAACCTTGTTCCAGGCTTGAGCGCGGTCACGTAATGTGCCTAATGTCTTGAGCTGTAAGAAGTTCAGGCCGTGAATCAAGCACATCAGCGTCACGGCCACACCACCGACCAGTGAGAACCAGTTGACATAGGTGGTGAAGCTGCCAAAGATATTGCCTTTAGCATCCATCGGTACCCCTTCGATCATGCTGGTGAACATCATGCCGAATAAGAAAGCGGCACAGAAACTACCGATAGTAGCAGCCCATTCCCAGAAATTCCGCCAAGTTGCAGTCTTCATGTTGGCGCGGAATTCAAAGGATACACCACGGAAAATCAAAGCCACCAAAATCAAGAATAACACCAGGTAATACCCTGAGAATAGTGATGCATACCACATTGGGAATGACGCAAACATGGCACCGCCGGCCGTAATCAGCCAGACTTCATTGCCATCCCAGTGAGGGCCAATCGTTTGAATAATGGTATCGCGTTCAGCAGTGTTGCGACCAAAGAATCGGACTGCCATCCCAATTCCGAAATCAAAACCTTCGAGGAAGAAGAAACCGCTAAACAGCACACCAATCAGTAAAAACCAGAGAATTTGCGCACTAGTCATGGTTAAACGCCTCCGTTCCATAAGGATCTTCGACTTTACCTTCAGTATCCTCCGATGAGTAACCGTTCATCTGAACAGCATCCGGTCCTGCTTTGAGCGCCCGGTGTGAGAGAATGATCATGACCAGTCCTAATCCCGCAAAGAGTAAGAAGTAAACGATATTTGTAAACAGCAGCGAACCCACGGTAGACGTCGGTGAAACGGCGTCAGCGATGGTCAGCAAGCCATATACGACCCATGGATAACGACCAAATTCAGTGATGAACCAGCCAGCCGTGTTAACCAGGAACGGCAGCCAGACCATCAGTCCCATAATGTACAGGAACCAGCGCTGTTTCATGATGGTCTGCGATTTCTTACGATTGAAGAACAGACCAACGATGGCAACCAAGGCAAATAATCCGCCAGCAACTGCCATTAAACGGAAACTCCAAAACAGTGTCTTCGTCGGTACGTAGTAGTTCATATCCTTGCCAAACTTCTTGTCATAGGTGGCATGAAGTTCCTTATTAACGGTATTTTGACCCTTAATTGTTCCTGATAATTTGTGATAACTTAAAATGTTCAAAACGTAAGGGACATCCAACGAGGACGTGGTTTTATGCTGTTTCGTGTTGAAACTGCTATAAATCGCCCACTCACCCTTATTGGTAGAGTCTTTATACAACCCTTCCATTGCAGCAAACTTCATCGGCTGTTCCTTAATCAGATACCGCGTCTGAAAGTCCCCTGAAGCAACGGAACCTAAACTTGCAATCAAACCAATAACCAGTGCCACGTTCAATGACTTCCGGTAGAAGGATTCATGATCCTTCTTCAACAGACGCCATGCTGAGCACCCCGCCACAACAAATGAAGCGGTGATCCCAGCCCCCATGAGAACGTGAGGCAACTCCAACCATAACTGCGGGTTCTTCACCACGGCACTGAAACTGGTCATGACGACCCGGCCAGTGGATTTGTTGATGGCAAAGCCCACAGGATTTTGCATGAAACTGTTAGCTGCTAAGATCCACACCGCTGAAAGCGATGATCCAATCGCCACTAACCAAATAAACAGTGCGTGAATCCCCGGTTTGAAGCGTTCCCACGTGAACATCCACAACCCAATAAAAGTTGACTCCATGAAGAAAGCAGCCAACGCTTCAATGGCTAATGGCGCACCGAAGATGTCACCCATAAACCGTGAGTATTCCGACCAGTTCATCCCAAATTGAAATTCTTGGATGATCCCGGTCACCACACCAACCGCGAAACTATATAGGAACATCTTGCCCCAGAACTGGGCCATCTTCTTATACGTTTCGTCTTTCCTGACCACGTACATGGTTTCCATGACGGCGACAACGAATGCTAAACCAATTGAAAATGGTACGAAGAAAAAGTGAAACACAGTCGTCATGGCAAACTGAAACCGTGATAGACCTAAAACGGTTAAACCAGCATTTAACATGATACCCCCCCTAACAAAAGTGTCTAGACTCGTTACGAAATGCACATAAACGAACAGCCTAGTGAATTATCACCAAAACACCCCGTAATAATTCAAATATAATAGTCCTATGTTACACAACTAATTATATCGAGTGATAACCGAATCTTCAACTGTAAGCCCTTACAAATATCAATTAAATTTCAAATTTTACCATAAAAAGTACTCATTTCATTGACAAATCATCAATTTTCGAGTAACTTATATGAATGTTTAATTTTGGGAGATGAGTTCTATGAAAATTGGCGATCAAGTAGGTTTCAAGCTGGAAGGCCAAGACTTTACCGGGTTCATCGATAAAGCATACCAAAATTCCTTTATGGTTACGTTTAAAAGTAACGATACAGAAATTTTGGATAAGTACCACGATCGCGTTGTGATCAATAAGAAAAAGTTGACATTAATCAAAGCAGCACCCGAAACGGATCCAGAATCCGATAACGATGAAGTTTAATACGGATTTATAAAAGCACCTGACACCACCAATATTGGCGATGTCAGGTGCTTTTATGTTACTCATTACTGATTGTTCTCAGGACTATTAAGGATGTCTGCCATAATATTTTAAAACTGATTGTCATTCTGTTATTATTATGATAATTGATTTATCCGTATCGGGGGCGTTGACTATTAAGACATCCGTTATTTGGGCATCGTTTACTCTGTCTTTGATTACTAACATTATCGTTTTAAGTGGTGCAATTTCTTTTTTGCTCTGGTTGGAGCAATTATCTAATAGCTGGATCAACCGCTTTCGACCACTGGTGGAAACAATTCTTAGCATTGTTTTCTATACCTATCTTTGGGGCGAATCTTGGCTCAACTCTTCGGTGGCACCAGCTGCTTTCGGAATGCATTGGGCTTTTTTAAACATGCTCATTATCTGTTCTTTTCTGCTTAACATTTACCTGAAGTTGCCGATTGCTACTGCTTCTCAGGTGATACTAATGCTCGCCTACGTTTGGTACTATTCAAAGGAAATCAGTTTTTTTACCGTAATCTGTTGCTTCGCCTTTATCGCTGTAATCTTTGCGAGTTATCACTGGGGAGCAAGATTACTTAAGCACCCGCTAATGATGTACCTAGGCATGGATGCCATGGCCCTTGTTTCCTTTGCATTGATTATGAGTGTCTTCGCTGTACCAACCGATCCTTATTTTTGGCTGAGACAACTTATCGCACTGGAAATTCTCAGTGTCCTTGGGATCGAATATACCCTAGCTTCAAACCGGCTCTTAGAACAAAACCATCAAACAGCTGAACTAGCGAAATTGGATGGTCTGACTCAATTGTATAACTTCAGTAAATTCGATGAAGATCTCACAAGAAATTATAAAAGCTTTCAAACTAATCAGGAACCTTATGCCGTGTTTGAATTTGACCTGGATCATTTTAAACAAATCAATGACAGCTATGGTCATTTAGCAGGCAACACCGTTCTTAAAGCTGTGGCAGAGGAATTAGCTAATTTTGCTGCTAGTACACCCTACGAATCAGCCGCCTACCGCATCGGTGGCGAGGAATTTTGTCTGATCACTCGCACGGACTGTTCAAATCAGGAATTTGCTGCTGGACTGGCCAACCAGATTCGACAGCGGATTAGTCAGTTGGCCTTCAAATTTGGAAATGCTGTTGTCAGTATTACCGTCTCCGTTGGTCAGGCAAATAGCAACGCCGAACTGTATAATGTCCATGATATTTATAAACTGGCTGACCGCAGCCTATACTTGTCTAAGCAGCGAGGTCGCGACCGGGTAACGTTGGAAGGCTGCACTGTGAGTGGCAGGTAATCTCCAGGTTTCTGTTCACTCCATATCAAAAAATAAGGGTGATTTCGACAAGAATCGAAATCACCCTTATTTTTTAGTGATCATTTAATTAGTCATTTAAACCTAAAGCCTTAACTTGTCCCTGCACGATTTGATCACACAGATCATCATAACGAATTCCGTCAGCTTCAGCTTCTTGTGGCATCAGTGAAAGTGGCGTCATTCCTGGTAGCGAGTTAGCTTCAATCACGTACAAGCCATTGTCGTTCCAGAAAAAGTCAATTCGGCCATAGTTACTCAAGCCTAGCGCCTTGAAGGTCTTCAACGCAATTTGTTTCATCTCGTCATGCACATCGTCTGGAATATCAGGCGGTGTGACAAATTTAGTGGTATTCCCCGTCACAAATTTGTGTTCGAAATCGTACCAGCCGTCAGTGACAATGATTTCAATGGCAGACAATGCCTTACCGTTGACCACTGCCATGGAGAATTCACGACCATCAATGTATTCCTCTACCAGAATCTCATCGTCAAATTCGAAGGCTTCTTTTAAGTCTGCCTTGAATTCTTCATCGTTCTTGGCGATATACATCCCAACACTGGAACCACCATTAGCTGGCTTAATCACTACTGGGAAGCCAAATGGTAACACAACAGTACCGGAATCCTCTTTACGGATATTCACGAACTTGGCGGTTTGGATATGGTTATACAACATAATTTCCTTAGAAACACTCTTATCCATAGTGATCCCGGAAGCTAACGCACCACTACCGGTGTACGGAATATTATTTAAATCAAGAACAGCTTGAACCTTACCGTTTTCGCCATCGCCACCATGCAGACCGATCCAAACGATGTCTGCCATGGCTAAAATGTCTAACACATGAGGTCCGAATAACTGAGTAGAGCCATCCGGCCGCAAAGCGTTGATGACGTCATCGGTCATGATCTCATCCGAAATATTGAGATCAATGTCCTGTTCCTCACTCATAAACAAGTTTGCCATTGACTGCTTGTCAGCATCTGGCAAGCCTAGAAATAAATCGACCAAAGCAACCTCATAGCCCTTGCGCCGTAGTGCATTCGCTACTTTAGCACTAGAAGATAGGGACACGTTGCGTTCCGTTGAGCGACCACCCGCTAATACCACGATCTTCATAATTTTTTTCCTCCGCTTCTTTCTTAGAATCTTCAGTATAGCAGAAAAGAATTAGCGGAGCTAGATTTTGGCAAACGGTCTCATTGAATTTTTATTTTACGAATCGAAGCAAAGGTTTACTAATCAACGGCACTAAGACTCCCGACATGATTGCTTCAGGGATGCCATTAGTCGCCATGATACCCAGTAACCACGGCATGAAGGCCTGAACGTTCAATTTATCAAGGGGTAACCAGCCCATATAGTACATCCCGGCCATAAAGCCCAGCACCAGCACCGTATTGACCAATGACCCAATAATACCGGTCAATGAGAGCTGCCACACTTTAGCCTCGTGGACGTTACGTACCATCTTCAGCAGTACCCAGCCACTGATCAGCCCCACCAGCAGTCGTGGGAGAACGGAGACTAACGGATTAACTAATACGTAGATTGCTAAGGGACTAGTTGGCCAAACAAAGGCACGGATCCAGTTAATCAGCCCCCAAGTGAAGCCGACCCAAGCACCATCCTTAGGACCGAGTAAAACGGCGGCGATGACCACCGTCACTTGAATAATAACAATACTGAACGGTCCCACGGGGATATACCCTAAAAACGGGACCATACTCTGAATAAAAACAATTGCGATAAATAACGATAGGATTGAAATGCGGTAAGCGCGACTTTGCGTGTTAATGTTGTTCCCCTCCTCACATGGCTCATCTAATTTGCCTATTTAGAACGGCTATCATTTTACCGCGATTAGTGGCATTTAACAATCAATAAGTGACAGCCATTCAACGACTGAGCATCACAGTCCTATCGGCCATAAAAATACCATGATTTTCACCGCTTTTGACGGCTGAAAACCATGGTATTTAACGGTTATTTTAATATATTTAAGCTAAACCCTGAATTGCCCGACTATACGCATTTGCGCCCTTCATCGCGGCCACCACGTCCTCTGGGGTAACTTCAAATGGCATTTCAGACATGGTATCTGCTGGTGCAGTTGCAACTTGCCCAACTTGCAACAGTTCGTCATCCGAAACGTCAGCGATTCCTAAGTCAGCAAAAGTGGTTGGTAACCCTAAGGCTAAATCAAATTCTAGATAAGTATTGATGTCGTCGGTATCGCGTCCTTCAAGGAAGAGCTGCGTCAACGTTCCGAAGGCTACTTTTTCACCGTGGGTCTTCTCGTGAAGCGCTTCGTTAGACAACGATGTCAACCCATTATGAATAGCGTGAGCAGCCGCTAAACCGCCACTTTCAAAACCAACACCACTCATTAAGGTATTGGCTTCAATAATCTTGTCTAGTGCAGGAGTGACAGCGTGAGCTTCCGCTGCGTCCAGCGCCTGAGTCCCATAATCAAAGAGTGTTTCTTCACACTTCTCAGCAATGGCATTACCTACCAGGGTCTGTTTAGCGTTCAGCATGGTCTGACCGTTAGCTTTGGCCACCGCTTGTGCTTCAACGTTGGTTGCTAAAGCGTCCGCAATCCCGGAAGCTAATAGGCGCGCCGGTGCATTGGCAACTAGCTGAGTATCAACCAGTACTAGGTCAGGGTTCTTGCTGTAGAAACGGTACTTCTCAAAACTACCGTCTGGCGTGTAAATCACCGACAACCTTGAACATGGCGCATCCGTAGAAGCTAGTGTTGGCAAAATGGCCACTGGCAACTTGAGATTATCAGCAATGGCTTTAGCTGAATCCAATGTCTTGCCACCACCAAGGCCAATAATCAAGTCAGCACCGAAGTCCTTGCCGATTTCCGTGATCCGGTTGATTTCTTTTTCGGATGCTTCACCCTTAAAAGTCACCTTGTGAACATCAAACTTTTGCTGATTCAAATAATCGATAAAGGCTTTACCCACAATTTTGTAAACGGTGGCGTCTGCCATTACGACGGGCTTGGAACCTAGCTTGTGCAATGCCTCAGCACTGTCGAATAAAGCGCCGCTACCCTGAACATACGTTGATGGACTACCAAAGATCTTTGTCATCAGTGATTACCTCCAATATTTTATTGACACCACCATTATAAACCATATAGGGCTTTGATGTATGCGTTTTCACAGTTCCTTGTAAAAATCGATTTAAATAAAGGTAAATACTTTATTTTTAAACTTTTTAAAGTAGAATAAAGGTAGTAGTTAAAAAAGTAACAATATCTTGGAGGAAAGACATATGGCAAAACAATTTACAATCAATATCACAAACATAATCTGGAGTTTTGACCGTGAAAATCACCAAGTTAATTTGTTACTCGTCAAGCGAACTGATCAACCCTTCGAACAATACTGGGCGCTGCCTGAAACCGTGATGCGAACGGATGAAAGTGCCGATGAAGCCGCACTGCGCTTAGTCCGTGAAAAGATCGGCTTAGAATTAGCTGGCTTTCATACTGAACAACTAGCCACTTTCACTCACCCAGAACGAACGCCGGGCCAACGAACCCTTTCGTTAGCCTACATGACTTTCTTACCAGAAATGCCTCATTTGGTCCCAAGTTACGGCGCCAGTGACGCTCGCTGGTTTAGCATGGGATCGGACGGCGATCAAAATACTTTTACCAACGGTCAATATCAATTTTCGACCACACCAATTACGGTTCAGACTGATTATTATGCTGCGTTGTCAGAGCGTGAAGCTGATCCACAGACGTTCCTGGCCTTCGATCATGATTGGATCCTCAAAATTGCTTGTGACCGCATCACGAACAAATTGGATTATCAGCCTAACATTCTGTTGATTTTGGGCTCCATGTTCACCCTTAAACAAGCACGTCGGGTGTTTGCTATTTTTAAGCATATCAAGTTGGAAGATATCGATAACTCCAACTTCAAAAAGAACCATCGGCATATCTTTGAGATGGTGGGAACAGCGTCTCAGAATCGTCCTGGTCGTCCCGCAAAGGTTTTTCGCCTTCGCTATCTTTAATACCATAATTGAGTTTAACCGGTGCACGTGTTGTACCGGTTTTTCATTTTCAACCGTCATTAATTTCAACCCAAAAAACGGCTTACCAACATCCCCTTCAGGATATTGATAAGTCGTTTTTGTGTGACTTAGTTCACGTTTTTAAAACTCAATGACGATTACTCATCATCACGTTTCTTACGCTTGAAGCCAAGTGCAGCCAATAATCCAAGTAGGCTCAGGCCAAGGGTTGCACCCGCAGCACTCTCATCTTCGTTTGTCTGTGGCAATTTACCTTGCGCATCTGTCTGCTGAGTCTGGTCAGAAATATGACTATCCGTACCAGCTACAGCAGTTTGATGACCGCTCACAGCTTGACCTTGCGCAGCAGTAGTATTCATGCCGGTATTGCCAGTTGAACCTGTCGAAGAACCACCAGTCGTTGTTTGACCGTGAGTTGATTCAGTTCCAGTTCCTTTGTCGACGCCTGTTGTGGTGTTGTCGCCACCATTGGTTGGTGTTTCTGGCGTCGTCGTGCCCGTTCCAGTACCAGCGCCAGTATCAGTGGCAATTGAATTGTCACCGCTGTTGTTATTTGGCGTAACCACAACGTTCACTGCACCACCATGATCAACAGTTTCAACAATGGTGTTGCTAGTTGTTTGATGGGTCAATTGGATACCATTCGTTGGCTCATTGTTAACCAACGTTGTGCCACCAATCGTCGTTGTCCCACCTGGCGCAACCGTCTGACTAGGCAAGCTTGGTTTGCCATTTGGCGTTTCGGTAAAGATCGCATTACCCGTCTTATCAATGACAACCACGGTTTGATCACCATCCGGCCAAGTCTTATCAACTTGAGTAATCGCCCCACTGCCGTCAACAGTCGTCTTCGTTTGACCACCATCTTTATCAATAGTAGTCGTCGTAACATAATAGTCATCGGCTGTGGTTGAAACGCCACCGGTTACCAGCGTCTTAAAGTAAGTTCGCGTCCCATCTGGGGTTGTCACTGTTTCACCAGTTGTCCCAGTGGTTGGGTTGCCGTTATTATCAGTTTCAGTCGTATCGTGGCCAAAGGTAATGCTATCTGGTTCATTGTTCGTAACAGTTGTCTTGCCAGCTTCGCCAGTTTGACCTGGTTGAACTGTGACAGGTGTCAAGCTTGGTTTGCCATTTGGCGTTTCAGTGACTGTGACGACATTAGTATCAGTATCGATATCAACCACCGTCTTGTCACCATCTGGCCAATCCTTCTCAATCTGGGTGATGGCGCCAGAACCGTCTGTCTTCGTGATCGTCTTACCGCCGTTTGGATCATCGGTGGTGGTGTTGGTGTAGTAATTATCCTGGGTCGTGGATACGCCACCCGTTACCTGGAAGTAAGTCCGCGTCCCATCTGGAGTCGTCACTGTTTCACCAGTCTTACCAGTAGTTGGGTTTCCGTTGTCATCGGTACCTGTCGTATCATGCCCAAAGGTAATGCTGCCCGGTTCATTATTCGTAACTGATGTCTTACCAGTCTTGCCAGTTTGACCTGGTTGAACTGTGACTGGAGTCAAACTTGGTTGACCCTTTGGTGTCTCAGTAACCGTAACCACCTTGGTATCTGTATCGATATCAACTACCGTCTTATCACCATCTGGCCAATCCTTCTCAATCTGGGTAATGGCGCCAGAACCGTC
>NZ_BAAKGN010000042.1:0-434 GCF_059704265.1 Secundilactobacillus sp. MJ173 | reverse complement strand
TCCTTCTCAATCTGAGTGATGGCGCCAGAACCGTCAGTCTTGGTGATCGTCTTACCGCCGTTTGGATCATCAGTCGTGGTATTCGTGTAGTAATTATCCTTGGTCGTGGATACGCCACCCGTTACCTGGAAGTAAGTCCGACCGCCATCCGGTGTGGTAACCGTTTCACCAGTCGTATCAGTAGTTGGGTTACCGTTAGAATCTAGGCTTGGCGTTTCATGCTTAAACGTTACGCCATCTGGTTCGTTGTTCGTAACCGTCGTCTTGCCAGCTTCGCCAGTATCACCTGGTTGAACTGTGACAGGCGTCAAGCTTGGTTGACCATTTGGTGTCTCAGTAACCGTAACCACCTTGGTATCCGTATCGATATCAACTACCGTCTTGTCACCATCTGGCCAGTCCTTCTCAATCTGGGTAATGGCACCTGAACCGTC
>NZ_BAAKGN010000041.1:0-1535 GCF_059704265.1 Secundilactobacillus sp. MJ173 | reverse complement strand
CACTTAGAGCCTTTTCATTGCCTACTGAATAGTAGTTTGGTAAATATTGGGTACACTTAAATAAGCCTATCCTCTTGCCAACTTTTTTAGAAGATGCTAGGCTAAAATTTAGTTATGCTGGTGTGTTATGGCAACAGTATAATCATAGGTTTGATTCGTTAGAACCAAATGGTGAATTGTGGATATTAGACGATCCATTGCACCGATTGTGATCTTTTTCGTCCCCTTAGACGAGAGAGATCTTTTTCTTTTCTGATACCAATCATTAATGTGACTTGGATGATTATGAGTTGCTGAGGATGCCATGTTACCAATAGCTTTAAACAGTATCTTACGTGCTAGGTGATTGCCACGCTTAGTGATAAAACCGTTACTTTTATAGTTACCAGAATCGTTGAATCGCAAATCAATCCCAATGAAAGCATTAAGTTTGTTAGCGGTTTTGAATCTGCGAATATCACCTAGTTCGCCAATTAGGGATACCGATGTGGTTTCTGCGAAACCAGGGATGCTCATTAGTATCCGGTATTCAGGTAACGGTTCGCAAAGCTTAACCATGCGATCAATAATTTCTCGTTTCTCATGATGGAGGCTCATTAATTGAGTAGCTAATTTGTGGATCACTTCAACTTCGTAGCTGTTTGTCGAAACTGTGGCTGCTGTTAGATGCGCCAATTTAAACAGCTTAATTGCCAAGTCGTTAGCTCGCTTAGCTGACATATTGCGCTTGGTTGAGCTTAAAATAGTTGTCGCCAGTACTTCAGTTTTATGTTGTAGAACCAAATCTGCGTGTGGAAATTGGGCGACTAACGCCCAATATTGATCACCGTCGGTGGTCGATAGAAGACCTTCCAGCTCAGGGAAGGTCATCTGTAAGGCTTTATGCAGGCGGTTTTTACCACGTACTAAGTCATCATTTACTTGCTGATAACGGCGGCTCATAACTTGAAGCTCTTGGTATACTGGCGCTTCAACATATGTCCTTAAATAGTTAAGTTCATATTGACATTGAGCGAGGCTAATAGCGTCATTGATATCGTTCTTATTTGGTCGTAACCGATCCATATCCTTTTTGGCAGCTAATGGATTAAGACGACAGTACGGATAACTATGTTGCTCCAAAAAGCTCTGTAATCGCCGGGAATAAACACCAGTTGCCTCAAAAACAATCTCAACCGATCCTGTGGCAATCTGAATTAGATGATTGAGTTCTTGAAAACCAATCTGGTTATTATCAATCTTAATCCGTTGGGACAATTGGCCATCCACTAATACGGCAACTTGTGAAGTAGCCTTTGAGACATCAATTCCAATCACTGTACGCATGGTAATTACCTCCTATAGTTTGGAACTTGTTTCAAAATGTAACTACAGTTTAATTTTCAATACTCGGCGTCGAGCGCCTAACTTACTTAGAACAAAGTTCTAGAAACACTGTGAAACGGCCATTTTGTGTCACGGCATGTATGCCTAAAAACACCACGGCCTTAGTTCCACTATCACTTTATCAAAAAAGTGATGTAATCATCTCCGTC
>NZ_BAAKGN010000040.1:0-1438 GCF_059704265.1 Secundilactobacillus sp. MJ173 | reverse complement strand
GACATGCTATTTTCACCTACGCAGCCAATAGTTCATCTCGATAGTTCACTGGTGATTTACCATTTGTTTTTAGAGAAATTCGGGTCTTATTGAACCATTCGGTGTATTGGTCTACAGCCGTTCTTAACTCATCAAGATTATGATATTTATGCCGATTGAGTGACTCAACTTTCAGCAGATGAAAGAAGCTTTCCATCGGGGCATTATCCAGACAATTACCCTTTCTAGACATACTTATCGTATAATTGTTTGCCTGAAGATAGCCGCGATAGTCTGGGGTTTGATAATGCCAGCCGTGATCTGAATGCATGATTGGTGTTGCTCCTTCAGGTAACTTAGATTGTGCTTCGTCAAGCGTGGCTTGCACCAATGCTTTGTTTGGACTGTCGCTAACGACCATCCCTATTACTTCTCGAGTTGCTTCGTCCATAATTGATGAAATATAGCCAAATTTACCGTTTAAAAGTTTGACTTGAGTGATATCAGTGTGTAAAACAGTGAATGGAATCTTAGCTACAAATTGACCTCTCAGAATGTTTGGAGAGGTCTTTTTGTCACCTTTAAACGAACTGTACTTAGTCGTGTGTGCGTTATACAGAGTATTATGAATTCCAACTTCTGCCATTAGTTCAAGAAGTTTAGTTTCAGAAACATGCATTTTATGGTTCACTTCCAATACCTTTGAAATACGGCGATAGCCGTATGTTTCATGGCTGTCCCGGTAAATAATCAGAATCTGTTGTTTAATTTCAGAATACTTATCAACGGTATTGGCAATCCTTTTCCGCTCATCATAGTACGTTGGCCGTTTGAGCTGAACTTGGTGAAGTAGTGTTGCTACTTGATAGTCATTGGTGTCATCATCCCTAATCGTATCGACTATTTGGGCTTTCTCTCGATTTGAGAGGGCTTCGATTGGGGTTGCAGTTTTTTTAGGATCAGGTTCTCCAATTTAGCATTTTCTAGCTGTTCTTCAAGTTCTGAAATGCGCTGCTCATAGTTGTTCTTACGAACACCTCTGGAAGCTTTACGTTTGTTTTTATTCATAGAACTAACTCCTCTAAGATGACGACGCACCTCAGCTATACCACCGGCTTTAAATTGTGAATGCCATTTTTTAATCGTGGCAAGCGGTAGTTTAAAATGTTTCGCGGTTTGCTGTGCAGTCGTCAAATCGGTTTGCAGGTATTGTAACACTTCCGCTACTGATCTAATATCATGGCTTCGCTTGTCACTGGCCTGAATGGCTGCCAGCCCATACTTTTTTGCCCACCGCGTCCATTCCTGAACATTGGGAGCTGGGACATCGTATTTATCAGCGATTTCATAAGAAGTTAGCGGACCTTTCATAAATTCAGTAATCAACTTGCGTTTAAACTCAATTGTATAATAATTTTTCATAGAAAAAGCACCTCATAGTAGTTAGTCAGTTTATGTC
>NZ_BAAKGN010000039.1:0-1432 GCF_059704265.1 Secundilactobacillus sp. MJ173 | reverse complement strand
GACAAGTTAATATTTTTTTAAGCGATGGCCTGTTCTCGGTATTCTACCGGGGTCAGGCCATTTTTGTTCAACGAAATGCGTTTAGTGTTGTACCACTCGGTATATTCTGACACTACTCGTGTCAATTCTGTCAAATCATGTATGGATTGACGGTATAGGCATTCGCGTTTCATCAGGCTAAAGAAGCTCTCAATTGGTGCGTTGTCATGACAGTTCCCCTTACGTGACATACTGGGGAGTACACCAAGCTCTCGCATGGCATTCTGATATTCAGCTAACTGGTACTGCCAGCCTTGGTCGGAATGCATGATTACCGTATTATCAGCCGGACACTTTTCGGCGAAATCGGCAATCGTCAAAGTCAGTTGTTCCTTGTTCGCGTGTGCTGAGACAATGATAGTGACCACTTCACGACTTGCCTCATCAATAATTGCGGAGATATAACCCCAGGAATGATCTAGAAGTTTAATTTGGGTCACATCGGTATGAAAAACGGTATTAGGTATTGTGGCATTAAACTGCTGGTGAAGTAAGTTATCGTTAACAGTACCAACGTGCCCCTTATAAGAGTGGTAGCCACTGGTATGCTTCGAATAGATAGTTACGACAAGATTTAGATCACCCATTAACTTAAGAACCGTATTAGGAGAAAGCTTAAAACCAGCTTTCCTGGCAAGTAAGTGAATGCGACGATAACCGTAGGTCTCGCCTGATTCTTGAAAAGTTTTCAAAATGAAAGCTTTAAGCTTGGCATATTTATCTGGCTTGTTATTGCGGTGTAGACGATCATAGAATGTTGCCCGGGGCAGCTGAACAGCAGCCAGTAATTCTTCTAACGGATATTGGGACCGTAGCGAGGCTACTACTTCGGCTTTCTTTCCTGCCGTTTGTTCTTCGATATGGCCCCTAATTCTTTTAAAATATCACGTTCCATCTTTGTCCGATAAAGTTCCTTACGGAGACGCATATTCTCCTGGATTAACTGTTCTTTCTCTGTGGGTGTCAGTTTTTCCGTTTTATTAGATTTTTTCTTTACCATGGTCAGCTGTCTCCTTTGGGGACGAGGTCGTAGACCAGCTGCACCACTTTCGTTAAAAATGCGGCTCCATATCGACAACTGTGACGGGTTGATGTCGAATTTAATTGCTACTTGTCTAAGACTCTCATCGTGAGTTTGATAATAGTCTACCACAGCTAACTTTTTCTCCAATGTAAATGAGCGATGATATTTCTTCTTTTGAAGCGTTTCTAGGCCTTGTGATCGAGCACGTCTAACCCAGTCGCCAATTTGTCTGGAATCAGGAATCTGATAAAGATCAGCCAAAGAAGCGTAAGAATACTTACCAGATAAATAGGCTTGAACTACTTTAATCTTAAATTCAGTTGAATATTTGGTCATACAAAAAGCCCCACAATCGTTAGATTCTTTGTC